>JAHLFA010000041.1 GCA_018883985.1 Candidatus Ruminococcus intestinipullorum
GTTATATTTCAACCAAATATATAAGGAGTTAAATGCCATTTTATCGCTTTGAATCCATTCTACTAGCTGTTGCTCCTCACAATATTGATTTCCTGTCACTTCAATTTTTCTTGTTTGAAACAAAAGGAAAGCTACTAGCAAAAGTATTACTGCAGACAATAAGCATATAGATATTGTTAGCAGAACTCGTTTCTTTCGTTTCATGAAAATCCCTCCTAGATTTTATCTTTCCTGCCTATTCTATCAGATTCGATACGCTTAATACAAGCCCCATTTCTAAAAGCAGAAATACTACGGATGTTCCTCCATAACTGATAAAAGGCAATGTAATTCCTGTATTTGGAATGCTATTTGTCACTACTGCAATGTTTAAAATCACTTGAATCATCATATGTGCCATGGCTCCCGATGCAATCAATGCACCTATTAAATCTTTTGCATGCGATGCAATCACAAAAAAACGCCAAATCAATAGGAAAAAAAGAAGAATAATCATACTAGCTCCAACTAGACCAAGCTCTTCACAAATAATAGAAAAAATCATATCATTTTGTGCTTCTGGCAAGAATCCTAATTTTTGTACACTCTCTCCTAAGCCTCTCCCAAATAATCCTCCCGAACCAATTGCATACAACCCTTGTAAAGTCTGATATCCTTTTTCATATTTCTCTGGATTTCTCCAAATAGCTAATCTTTCTAGGCGATAACTTTCCAATGCCAAAAAGATTGCCATAAATCCAACTCCAACCAATCCAATTACAACAAACTGCTTATATTGTGGGCTAGCTACAAAAATTAATACTGCTGCAATTCCTAAAATAATAATTGCTGTACTTAGATTACTAGCTCCAACTAACCCTACAATAGGAAGAACGGAAAGCATCACTCTTATTAACATGCTCATCTTCCCCATTTTCTTCACATATTTTGATACAAAACATGCGAGAAATAGAATCACGGCTACCTTTGCAAACTCGGATGGCTGAAATGAAAATGGACCCAAAGACAGCCATCTTTTGGATCCATTGTATTCATCTCCTATAAACATAACTGCTATGGATAATAAAATTGCAATCAAATACCCAGGCACTGCAAATGGAATCCATTTATGATAGTCAATCCCTGCAACAAAAAACATCCCAAGCAAACCTAATCCTGTTGCAAATCCTTGCTTTTTTAAATAGTAAAGAGAATCATGAAACTTTACTTGCCCATTATATGCACTTGTGCTATAAAGAAGAATTAAACCAATCCCTACTAAAAGAAAAATAGCAAATAATAATGTATAATCATAATGTCGCCTTTTTCCAGAACGCTTCACCGAAAATTCACTCCCTACAACTGATTTACAAGTTCTTTGAATTTATCTCCACGTTCTTCAAAATTTTTAAACATTCCCCAGCTTGCACATGCTGGAGAAAGCAGTACTGCATCACCTGGTTCTGCAAAATGTACACTTAATTTAACCGCTTCCTCTAAACTATCTGCTAAAACAACCTCATGAAATCCTTGTTTTTGTGCCGCATCTTTTATCTTCTCTTTTGTTGCTCCAATTAAAACAAGTTTTTTCACTTTTCCATCAAATGCAGCAATCCACTCATCATAAGAAGAGTCTTTATCATAACCTCCTCCTATAAGAATCGTTGGGCGATTCATAGCTTTGATTCCCTTAATTGCAGCATCTGGATTTGTGCCTTTTGAATCATTGTAGTACACTACTTGATTCTTTTCTGCAACATACTCAATACGATGAGCAACTGCTTTAAAATTTTTTACTACCGTTTGAATTGTATCAAGAGGCACTCCATATGCAATCGCCATTGCCACTGCTGCCATAACATTTTCATAGTTGTGTATACCTAACAATTTCAATTCCTGTGTATTGCAAATAACCACTGGCTCTTCATCACGATATACAATGGTATCACCCTCTAAATAAATCCCTCTATCTAGTTTACGCTTACTACTAAAATATAGAACTTTTGCAGAAATTCTTTTTCCAAAATCTCTTGTCACTTCATCCTCATAATTTAATACACAAATCTCATCACTTGTCTGATTTTGTGCAATTCTTTCTTTTGCCTCAATATATGCCTCCATAGTATGATGTCTATTTAAATGGTCTGGAGTAATATTTAAAATTGCACTTACTTTTGGTTGAAATGTATGTATTGTTTCTAACTGAAAACTACTAATCTCTGCAACAATAACAGAATTGTCTGTTGTTTCTAATGCTATACTTGTATAAGGATTTCCAATATTGCCTACTACAAAACAATCCTTTGTAAATTGGTTGACAATCTCTCCTAGTAAAGCTGTGGTCGTTGTTTTACCATTCGTTCCTGTAATAGCAAGAACTTCTCCTTTTCCAAAGGTATATGCTAATTCAATTTCTCCCCAAATTGGAATATTCGCTTCTCGAACCTTATCCAAAATAGGAAGATCTGTAGGAACACCTGGACTAATTACCAAAAGGTCTATTTCCTGTAATCTATCTTCTGGAAATTCACCCAAAACAATAGAAACTTTTTCTCCACCATCAATTTCCTTATAAATTTGCTCTTTGTCTAAAGCTTCGTTTCCATCGTAAAGTATTACTTTCGCACCCACCCTTACAAGAAGACGGCTAGCTGCTACCCCACTTATTCCAGAGCCAAAAACGACTACTGTTTTTCCATTTATATTCATACTCCTACCCCCATCAATGCAATTAGACACAAAACAGCTGTAATAATTGAGAAAACAGCGACTACACGTGTTTCAGACCAACCACATAATTCAAAGTGATGATGTATCGGTGCCATTTTAAAGATTCTTTTTCCACCTGTTTTCTTAAAATATGCAACTTGTATCATAACAGAGGCTACCTCTACTAAATAGATTAAACCTACTAAAATAATAAACAATGGCATCTGCATCATATATGCTGCACCTGCAACAAATCCACCTAGTGCTAGAGAACCTGTATCTCCCATAAATACACTGGCTGGATAGACATTAAATAATAAAAATCCCATCAAAGCACCTACCACAGCTCCTGTAATTGGCTCAATTCCACTTTGTGTTCCAATTGCAACCACTGTGAAAAATGTAGCAACTAAAACAGTAACACTTGATGCCAACCCATCTAAACCGTCTGTGAAATTTGTCCCATTTACAGTCCCAATCACTGCTATAAAAAGTAATGGTATTGCAAACCAGCCTATATCTAAGTACCTTCCTCCAGAAAATGGCACCAACATCGTCAATGGTATTTCAGCAATTTCTACAATATAATAAGCAAATATTGCTGTTACTACAATTTGAAGTGCCATCTTTTGTTTTGGAAAAAGACCATCGGAACGCTTCATAACAACTTTTAAATAATCATCTAAAAATCCTATCATTCCAAACCCAATTGTCAGAAATAACACAGGAATAATATTTGGATAATCTTTAATGTAAAATAAGGATGTCAAAATGATACTTGCAAGAATCATTACACCCCCCATAGTCGGTGTTCCTGCCTTTTTCAAATGAGATTGTACCCCATCCTCTCGTTCAGTCTGTCCCATCTTTAATCTTCTAAGAAACGGTATTACAATAGGTCCTAATACAAGACTAATCCCAAAGGAGATTAATACCGGAATCGCCACATAATAATTCATACTTCCACCTCTTCATCTCTTTCGTTTCAATATCTCAATAAGTATACCTCATTCCCTATTCTTTTTCAATCCCGAGATATGGTAGGATGTTATCAAAAATACTACGCAGTACAGGAGCAGCAATTGTTCCACCATAATAAACCCCTTGTGGATTATGTATGACAACCAAACCTAAAATTTGTGGATTATCTGCTGGTGCAAATCCTAAAAATGATGAAATATATTTATTCGCACTTCTTGGCAATGTTTGTGAGGTTGCCGTTTTTCCTCCTATTGCATACCCTTCAATATATCCGTTTTTTCCAGATCCTTCTGATACGACACTTTCTAACAACATTTGCAATGTTTCCGAAGTCTCTTGTGAAACAATTCCATCTTGCTGCTCATAGGATAACTTCTTTATTAACTCTCCTTGTGGGCTTAAAACATTTACACCTAAATGTGGAGTGATTCTATTTCCTCCATTCACCAAAGAACTTACCGTTGTTGCTAACTGAATTGGCGTAATTTGAAAAGATTGCCCAAAACTAATTGTGGCCAGTTCTACTAAACCGATATCTTCTTTTTTATGCATAATCGTTCCAGCCTCACCTGGAAGGTCAATGTTTGTCAATTGAAATAAGCCAAACTTTTTAAAATATTCATAAAATCGTTCTGCCCCCAATCGCATTCCCAAATCAATAAAAACAGGATTGCATGAATTTTGAATTCCCTGTAAAAATGTTTCTGACCCATGTCCTCCTACTTTATGACATCGAATTCTTCGATCTTCTACTATACGATATCCTGGACAAGAAAAAGAATCGTCAACCCTAACCTCTCCCTCTTCTAATGCTGCAGCTGCTGTAATAATCTTAAATGTTGATCCAGGCTCGTACGTATCATTGATAATTCCATTTCTCCACATTTGGTTCAAGCGGTCTTGCAATTCCTCATCGGATAAATTTTTGGAACTCTCCTCTTCATTTAATTTGTATGGTTCATTTAAATTAAATTCTGGCACATTTACCATGGACAAAATTTCTCCATTTTGTGGATTCATTAGTAAAATAGAGACTCCATCTGCCTGTTTTTCCTCCATTACTTTTTTAGCTGCTTGCTCACAATATGCCTGCATATTGTAATCTAGGCTAACTTGCAATGTATTCCCCGAAACTGGTTCAATTCGATCCTCTGCAACACCCTCTAGCTCAATTCCTCTTGCATCCGTTGTTGTCAAAATCATACCATTTGTTCCCTTTAATATGTCCTCATACTTTACTTCTAATCCTATAATTCCTTGGTTATCTCCCCCTGTAAACCCTAAAACCTTAGATGCTAATGTATCATATGGATAATATCTTCTGTAATCTTCATCTACTTTGACACCTTTCATATGATAATTTCGGATTTTGTCCCCTATTTCCTTTTCTACATTGGTTTTGATTTTCTCCATAGAGGAGACTTTCTCCACTCTCTTTCTAACTATTTCTTCTTCCAGCTCTAGTTCTTTTGACAACGTTTGAATCACATATTCAGGGTCTTCTATTTGATTATGAATCACGGAAATTGTACACACTGTTTTATTTGTTGCTAAAACAACTCCATTTCTATCAATAATTTCCCCTCTTGCTGCTTTAATTTCTCTTTCTCTTTCATGAAGTGCTTCTGCCTTTTCTTGATAATATTGTGCATCAAATACCATAAGATATACCAATCGAATAATTAATGCTACCAATATAAAAAATGCTCCCATAAAAACTACTAATATTTTCTTTTTATTGTATGTTTTATTTTTCATAATAAAAAACCTTACAAAAGACGTTTTTATAACATATTTCATCTTTTGTAAGGTTATTCATTTTTTATTCTTCTAATTGCTCTGTAGCTGCCCAATCATCATAATCTGGCTGATATGTTTCATCTATATAAGCTCCATCTTCATGATCATATGGGTCTGTATATTCAGAATCAAAAGCTTGGATTACGTCATCTGATACGCCTGCGTCCTCACTTGGTAATGTTGCTCCAGTTTTTGTAATATTTAAGTATGGAAATGACTCTTCCATAATCTTACGAGATAGCTCTATTACATAGCTACTCTTCCCTTGGTCTTCTACATTGGGTTCATCGATTACAGCATAAATCACAATTTCAGGATTTTCTTGAGGAGCGTATCCTATAAACGAAATTAAATATTCATCGTTTCCACGAGGAAGCTTTTCCGCTGTTCCACTCTTGCCTCCAATATCATATCCTTCTACACTGGCCCCTGTTCCTGTACCCTCAGTCAAAACCAATCGAAGCCCTTGTTTGATTTTTTTGGATGTTTCCGAAGAAATCGTTTTTCTCAAAAGAATTGGATCTTTTGTTTCAATAACATTACCATTTTCATCTTGAATCTGCTTTACTACATGTGGTTCATAATAATATCCACCATTGATTAACGAAGAAAAACCTGCTGCAACCTGTATCATGGTTGCATTAAAATTCTGTCCAAAAGAATTTGTAACTAAGTCCGTTTCTATCATGTTGTCTGCTGTATAAATTAAACCTGATGTATCAGCCTCTCCTGGCAAATCAATTCCTGTATATTCTCCAAATCCGAAAATATGTTGATAGCGGGTAAAATTCTCTACGCCTATTTTCTTTGCCATTTGCATCAAGGCTACATTACAAGAGTTTGCAATTGCCTGGTCTGTGGTTTGTGTTCCATGACCATCTGTATTGTGACATCGAATAAACCACTCTCCCTCTTGTAATCCACCACCACAATAGTACGTCTCTTCTCCAGTTAATGCTCCAATTTCTAATCCTGCTGCCAAAGTAAATGGTTTTATCGTAGAACCTGCCTCAAAAGCATCGCTGACCACAAAATTTCTCCAAAGCTCATTCATGGCCTCTAATTGTTCTTCTTCTGACATTTCCTTTAATTTTTCCTCGCTATACCAAGCACTTAAATCTCGTGGATTATTTAAATCGAAGTTTGGGTAGGAAGCCATTGCTAAAATCTCTCCTGTATTTGGATCCATCATAACAACTGCTGTATTTTGACTTCCAGGCTCTCCCTCTCTTACTTCGCCAGCATGTTCCTCGTTAAATTCTTTTATTGCTTTTTCTACAATACTTTGCAATGTAACATCAATGGTTGATACAACCGTATTTCCATTTTTAGCTGGTTTTACGGTCTGCTCTACTGTGGATGCACTGTCAAAATATCCATATTCTCTTCCATCTGTTCCATTTAAAATCGTATTATAAGCACTTTCTAATCCTAATGCCCCCTGATTTCCTGATACTGTAAATCCTATAAGGTCACTTGCCAAACTTCCATATGGATAGGTTCTTGTATAATCATCCTCTAACCAAATTCCTTTTATATTTGGATATTTTTCTGTATCTTTTTCAATTTCTCGAAATGCTTGTGCCTCTTCATATGTAACACCTTTTTTTAGCACCTGATAACGACTTTGAGGATTTTCTGCTATAATCTCTCTTACATCTTTGCTGTCAATTCCAAAGCATTCCTCTAGCATATCTATTGTAGGTTCTACATAAGGAGAGTCATCACCATCTGTCATAACGACTACATCCAAAATTACATTATAGACTCGTTCACTGGTTGCAATTTTTGTTCCATTACGGTCTACAATATCTCCTCGTTTATAAGGAATTGTTCTGCTATCATATAGCTGTTGATCCAAAACAATTTTCGTATATCTTCCACCTTTGAATACATTGATGTAGGTTATTCTACCAATAAGAACAACAAAAGCCAGTACAATTGCCATAAACAACATTACTAGCTTTTTTTGCATTCTCTTTGGAAATTTTTTTGTTAAAAAGTGAAATGGATTGCTTTTCTTTCTATTTCTTTCTGCCATGGTACCTTCCTATTTTGAAACATTCTTTGATTTTGTAAGTACACCATCTTCAGGAATCTCTTCATACTGCTTTAGATAATCACTTGTAGGACTTTCATACTCGATAACATGTCCATCTGCTGCATATACCATTCCCAAATTATTCATCGCTTTTGCACGTATTTCTTGTAAATTTACAGAACCTTCTATGGCACTATATGCTGTATCATTTTCTTCCTTTAAATCTGCTAATTCTTCTTGCAATGATGTAATATGTTCTGACCTTTGAACGATTTCTGATTGAATCTGAAGATAAATTACACAAACCACTACAATACAAATTGCTGATACAACAAGAAATCCGGCATATACCGGATTCATATCCATTGCACGCTTTCGGTTCTTTCTTACCTGTCTGCTTGCCCGTCTCTTTGGGTAATTCCTTTCAGACGGACCATTCGGCTGACGCACTACATTTCCATAGACGTAAACCTGACCATATTTACTTTCTTTTCTAGGTTGTCTTTTGTGTGCAGTCTTTCTTGCAGCCATTTGGTCTGCCCCTTTCCAGTCTTACCTGCCAGCTCTCCCCTTCTGGCAGATTTTATTTTCTAAAAATACTCCCTAAATTTATATGCGTTCAAAAATGCGAAGCTTTGCACTCTTTGAACGACTGTTATCTCTTAACTCTTCTTCGCTCGGTAGAATTGGTTTCCTTGTTATAACTCTTCCCTTTGAAACATTCCCACAAACACATACTGGAAAATGACTTGGACAAGTACAAGGATTTTCATTTTTTCTAAATGTACTTTTTACAATTCTATCTTCTAGTGAATGGAAAGTAATAATACAAATTCTTCCTCCTGGATTCAGTATCTCAATCATATCATCCAGTGATTCTTTCAAAACATCCAACTCTCTATTCAACTCAATTCTAATCGCCTGAAATGTTCGTTTTGATGGATGTCCTGCATTTTTTTGAAACTTCATTGGAATTGCTCTTTTTATCACTTCATTCAACTGTGCTGTCGTTTCAATCGGAGCCTTCTCTCTCTCCATTACGATGTGCTTTGCAATGTTCTTTGCAAACTTATCCTCACCATAATCTCGAATGATACGATATAACTCCATCTCACTATACCCGTTTACAATATCCTTGGCAGTAGTGCTTTGTCGCTGATCCATTCGCATATCAAGTGGTGCATCGACACGATATGTAAACCCTCTCTCTGCTGTATCGAGCTGATAGGAAGATACACCTAAATCCAATACGATTCCATCTACTTTATCAACGCCAATTTCTTGGAGTCTTTGCTTCATATCACAATAATTACTCCGAATAATTGTTACTTTCTCCCCGAAGCTTTCTAATCTACTTGCAGCTGCCGCAATTGCATCTGCATCCTGATCTATTCCTATAAAACTCCCCTGCTCACTTAAACGGCTACAAACTTCATATGCATGTCCTCCACCGCCTAGTGTAGCATCTACGTAGATTCCATCTGGCTTGATTTCCAAACCATCTACTGTTTCTCTCAGTAAAACTGATGTGTGCTTAAATGCCATACGAACCTCCATTCATTGTGCAGCTTTTCTCTTGATTAGATTCGGATTCCAATCGCTTCCATTCGTTCTGCAATTGCATCCAATTCTTCCTCACTTATCATACTGCGTTCCTCCCAAAGTGCTTTATCCCAGATTTCCACTCTAT
This sequence comes from Candidatus Ruminococcus intestinipullorum, assembly GCA_018883985.1. Lineage (GTDB taxonomy): Bacteria > Bacillota > Clostridia > Lachnospirales > Lachnospiraceae > Mediterraneibacter > Mediterraneibacter intestinipullorum_A. The sequence goes on from JAHLFA010000041.1 coordinate 9,201, forward strand.
CTTGGACTCCAACTAGAACGACATCCTTCTCAAGGTGTGCCGCCTTTCTAAGTGATGCTGGCACTAACACTCGCCCTTGTTTATCAAAGCTGCCTTCTGATGCACTTCCAAAAAAATAACGTTTGAATATTCTGGCATCCTTATTCATACGTGGTAAGGTTTCTAGTTCAGCAACGAATTTATTCCATTCTTCTTGAGAGTATACAAAAAGGCACCCTTCTAATCCATTACAAATTACGAAATGTTCACCTAAGTCCTCTCGTAACTTGGCTGGAATAATCAATCGCCCTTTTTCATCTATACTATGATTAAACTCTCCTAATAACATTTAGAATCCCTTCTATAATCTGAGGTTTCACACAACCCCATTTAATGCCACTATTCACCACTTTCTACCACTTGACTCCATTGTAAACCACTGCGTACCCTTTTTCAAGAGTTTTTTCACTTTTTTGTATAGGGTTACAATACATGTGTTGCATCTAAATATTGGTTATTAAATGTAAAAATGGGATGGAATTCAAAGAATCCCACCCCAAAAACTTGGCATAAAGCCATCTTTTAAAAATATTCTTCTATTGTGCTAACCCGCTTAAATAAGTATTCACTGCATCATAGTTCACCTGAGCAACTACTCGTTCCACTTGTCCTTGATGTGTAATATATGCCGAATACCCCAGCCAACACACCAACGCTATCGCTACAAGAGAAAGAAGGCATTTACGTACTATATTCATCATACGTTGTTTCTTCATCATCTTTTTTCGATTTGCTTTTTCTTGTTTATAACGATCCACCTTTTCCTGACTCATCTTTTCAAACTCCTTTGCCTGACATTTATTCTATGATGCAAATAGTTTATCATAGAATTCTCTAAACGACAACAATGATTCCTCCATCATTTGCATACACCGTACTAATTCCTGATGTATCTACAAGTATACTTGATCGAAATGGTGCTTTCTCCATTAAAAGTTTTTGTACCTCTAACGCTCTCTCCTTACAATTACAATGAGCAATTGCCAATACTTTCTCCTCAGCTTTCGTAACATCTCTTATTACTATATCAATCATCTTACTAAGAGCCTTCTTCATTCCTCTTCCTTGTCCTAATTGACAAATCGTTCCCTCAGGTGTTGACCCCATCACTGGTTTAATATTTAATGCACTTGCCACAAGAGATTTGATTCCTGTCAATCGTCCATTTTTACGAAGTGTATCTAAGTTTTCTAAAACAAAATACGTATGCTGCTCTTCAATGTATTGATTTACAGCTGCAATGACCTCTTCAAAACTCAATCCTTTTTCTTCACACTCCTGAATCTTCATTGCAATTAATGTTTCTCCAACGGATGCTGAACGAGAATTAAATATGTGAATTTCTTTAGTACCATGCTCTTCTTCATAAAGATTTTTACCAAGAACTGCACTATTATAGGATCCACTTAACTCTGACGACAATGTCACTACATATACTCTCTCTTGCTGACAACAATACTCTTCTAAATACTTTTCTGGTGATGGACAGGAAGTTTTTGGACACTCTTCACTTTCAGCTATTTTTTTTAAAAGCTCTTTTTGAACCAATATTTCATTATCCACCATAGAACTCTCTTTTATTTGAATGGTAAGTGGTACATTTTTGAAAATACCACTGGAACGCATTTCTTCTGTCAGTTCCCCACAACTATCCACGATGATTTTATAACTCATACTTTTCCTCCTAAACCACGTTTTACACTCTATCTATACATTATATGTAGTTTTTAATACTATATCTCTTAATATAGCATATTTTACAGAGGTTGAAAAGTATTTTCTATTCTTCACTTTCAAATTTAATTTTACGAGAAACTCCTAATGCAATTCCCATCTCTGCCATCAAAAATACCACAGATGTTCCTCCATAACTAATAAATGGAAGTGTAACTCCTGTTGTAGGAATCATGTTTGTAACAACCATAACATTTAAAATTACCTGTAAAGCAATGTGTGCAAATACTCCTGTCACAATCAGAGAGCCATATAAATCTGGTGCATTTTGTGCAATAAACATCAATCGATACAAAAGAAATCCAAATAGAAGCAATACTAAAATCGCACCAAAAACTCCTAACTCTTCGCAAATAATTGTAAGAATCATATCATTTTGTGCCTCTGGAATCACCCCAAGTTTCTGGGTACTATTTCCTAAGCCTTTTCCAAAAAAACCACCAGAACCTATGGCATACAAACCTTGTAATACTTGAAACCCTTTTCCATCTGCATGTCCCTCTGGATTCAGCCAAGTAGTAATTCTCCCAATTCTAAAGTTATCACTATTGGTTGCATAGATTGCTAGTCCAGCCACCATTATACCAATCATCACAGCTGCAATTCCTACAATGACAAAAAATATTTTTGTTTTAGGATGTGCAACAAAAAATAGAACACACGTAATCGCCATAACAATAACAGCAGTACTTAAGTTATCTGTTAGTACAAACACCCCCACTGCTGCCACTACTCCAAACAAAAAGATTTTTATAACACCCTCTCTTGTAGTAATCTTTTTGCCTATTTTACAAATCTCATAAGAAATCAATAATATGACTGCTATTTTCGTTATCTCGGATGGTTGAAGTGTCATGTTTTGTGGTAATTTGATCCAGCGTCTTGCACCATTTACTGTTTGTCCAAGTGGTGTTTGCACCAATGCCATTAGCCCCATTGCTATCATATATATCTCCAAAGAAAATGCCCCATACAGATGATAGTCAAACCTTGAAACAATTAACATTCCTATAAAACCTATTACACTAATCAGTGCCTGCTTTGCAAAAAAGGACATATCATTGCCAAAATCTACTTGTGCACTATATGCACTGGCACTATACAGCATAACTAGCCCAAAGCATAGTAAAAATACAACCGCCAGCAATAAATTATAATCAAAATACTGTACCTCAATACTGGTTCTTGCTCTTCTTTTTCTTGGAACTGCTCCTTTGGAAATTGTACGTATTGTACCACTCATAGAATCTCTCCTATTCAAATTCTTACTTTGAAACTGCAATTGGATGTGTCGGATTTCCATTTGCAAAGAATCTATCATACCATACTAAGAAAATATAGACTGTCCAAATTTTACGACTGTGGTCTGTTTTTTCATTGGTATTTTTACCTGCTTTATGTTCATCCAACATTTTCAGTAAAAGCTTTGTGTTGAAAAATTCATTTGCTGCTTCTGATAAAAACATTTCTCTTACACGTTGATAATATTTTTCCTCTCTAAGCCATACACGAATTGGAATTGGAAATCCTAATTTCTTCTTCTTCGCAGTTTTACTACGAATCACCTTTTCTGCTGCTGCTCGCAATGCAACCTTCGTCTTTGGCGCTCTTACTTTATAAGATAACGGCAATGTCTTTGCCAATTCAAATACCTTTTTATCTAAAAATGGTACTCGAACCTCAAGGGAATTTGCCATTCCCATTTTATCGCCCTTCATCAAGATATCATGTACTAACCATAAGTGCATATCAACATACTGCATCTTTGTGACAGCATCTTTCTCCTTTACACGCTCATACAATGGTTTTGTAACCTTTTGTATTCCTGGTTGACATCCTTTTTTAAGAAGCTTGTTTGCTTCTCTCTCTGTAAAAATATTTGTTGCATTTGCAAAATATCGTTCTTCTAACGTTTTTCCATGACGCATGAGGAATCCTCTTCCTTTCATCCCCCTTGGCAAACATCTCTCTGCAAACCAACCAAACCCTCTTCTAATCGGCATTGGAATTTTATCAAATCCTGTATGTTCTAGCGGCTCACAATAAATATTATATCCACCAAACAATTCATCGGAGCCTTCACCAGAAAGCACAACCTTTACTTTCTTCGCTGCTTCCTGACTTAAAAAATACAATGCAATTGCTGCTGGGTCTGCCACTGGCTCATCCATATAATACTGAATATCTGATAGGTTATCCCAATATTCCTCTGGTGTGATGACCTTGGAATCATTTTTCATATGGATACTTTCTGCAAATTCCTTCGCATCTTCAATTTCGCTATACTTTCCCTCATCAAAGCCAACTGTAAATGTTCGGTCTACTTGTCCTAAATAAGTCAAATAACTTGAATCCACACCACTTGATAAATAAGATGCAACCTCTACATCACTGATTTTATGCATTTCTACCGATTCTTTCATTACCTCTTCTATCTCAGTTACTATCTCATCAAATGACTTTGTTGTATCTCCTGTGAATTCTGGTTCAAAGTAACGCTTGATTGTAAGCTCTCCCTCTTTATATATGAAGTAATGGCCTGGCTGTACACAAAAAACACCTTTAAAGAAAGTCTCATTTGTAGGTACAAATTGAAAAGATAAGTAATTGCCAAGAGCCTCTTCATTGAATACCTTTTCAAATTTTGGATGCTCTAAAAAAGATTTGATTTCAGAACCAAATAATAAATTTCCATTCATATTTGCATAGTAAAGAGGCTTAATTCCAAAAATATCCCTTGCTGCAAAAAGTTCTTTCTTTTCCATATCCCAAATCGCAAAAGCATACATTCCTCTCAGACGTTCTACTAACGCTTCTCCCCACTGCTCATACCCATGGATAAGTGTTTCCGAATCTGTATTAGAAGCAAAGATATGCCCCTCTTTTATTAGTTCTTCTCTTAACTCTTGATAATTATAAATTTCCCCATTAAACACAAGAACTTTATTCCTATCTTCGTTGTATAAAGGTTGATCTCCATCTGCTGACAAATCAATAATGGATAATCTACGAAACCCCAGTGCTGCCTCTTCATCCACATAAGTTCCTGAACTATCTGGACCACGATGAATAATTGTATTCATCATATGCTCTAGTACTTGTTCTCTATTATCTACTTTTCCAACAAATCCTGCAAATCCACACATATTAATACTCTCCTCTTATTCTATGTAATGATTTTGGTTTAATAACATTAACATTCCCATCTTTTTAAAGGTTATGTACTTCTTTTTCCTCTAGCTCTTTTATCCTATCTTCTAATTTTTGAATTTTTTCCAAATAAAACTGTTTCTCCTCTACCTCTGATAGAATGTCAAATCGATATTCTAGCTCTACCCACACTGGTCCTCCATCCAACTCTGGAATATCCATCATATATTGTGGATCTTCTGTCAAAAACAGACTTCTGCCTTTCTCTGTATAGACTGCGTTTACAGCCTCCATCCCAATCTCTATGGAGCGTCCATTTATTTTAACACTATAAATTTCACAATAGCATGCCACACTACAAGGATCAAATCTAATGACCTTTGGATTTTCTAAGAGCCATGATTTTTGAATTCTATATCCTGACATACTAGGCCATGTTTCACTATCTTCCTCCGTAAATCCATGCCCTACGTCATAATAACATTTTGAATCTTGACACTCTCTGCTATAAATAAGTACAGAAGGAACAAGATTACTATAGAACCCAATTCGATCCGATTCCATCCCTCCATAATACGTACGAGATTGTGATAACTCTGGTGTTGACATCAATTCTTCGTACATAGCATCAAATTTTTCTCGATATTGATAATTGGCACGGGCAATCTCTTGCCATATGGAAACCTGCTCTTCCGCAATTTGATACCCCTGTGTAATTTCCTCAACAATCTCATCTGCACTCTTCTTTTCAAATCCTCTTCCAGAGAAATTATTTCTTTCTGCAAGAGAAAAATTTTCTTTTGTTAAATATCCTGGCCCGCCTAAATAATCATAAACATAGACAGGAACTCCCATCGCAAGACATCTAGTTACAGTTCTTCCAATTGTAATGATTAAATCATATTGCATTAAAAATTCAGAATTCACCTGAACAGTTTTATATCCTAAGCCTATGAAATCCATTTGATAATATCCACTGAGCTTTTCCTTAACCTCAATCAGCTCTGGTGGAATGTGGTTTGAGATAACTGCAATCTTATCTAAGATTCTCTTATACCCTCCATACTCTTGGCTATTTTCAAAATACTCTTCCTCTACACAATTGGGAAATACTCTAATTTTAACTTCATCTGAAACTTGAAGTCTTGCAAGATCTGCACACTCTTGACTTACACATAAAACAAATGCTGCTTCATCCAAACATACAGGAAGACTTTCTACTGCTTGAGAAACACTTAACTTAGAAACAATCATTCTTTTATACGTAATTTGAGTTCGACTGACTAAATAATCAAATACAGGAAAGTGTTGTACAAAAATAATATCAAAGTCTGTTTCTTTCAAAGATTCCCTCTGACACTCTATTACTGTAATTCCCTCTTCTAGTTCTTGAAGAAGTGGATATGCTTTTCTATAAACTGCAATGACTACATCATATCCCTTTTCTTTAAATAGGTGAGCAAACTCCAAAGTATGAAGTTCAGAACCTGTAAATCTTTGAAAATAAAGATTGGTCATCAACACCCTTTTCTTTTGTTCCATAGGTTTCTCTATTCTTCCTTTCCTAATTTCTAAAAAATAATTGTAACATATGTAAGAGGAATGTCAATTGATGGTATGGAAAAATTCTTGAAAAATACAAAAGGACGGCTTTGGATTTTTTCCAAAACCGCCTATCTTACTCTTTATTTTACTTCTCGCACTACATCCATAATCGTACCATCTCTGCTTTCAATAATTCCCACAATTCTATCTCCAAAAGGAACTTCCTGTGGTTCGCCTACAATATCATAAGCAATATCTCTTAATTCTTCTATCGTTTTAAGTGGAACATAATCTGCCTGCTGTAGTGCTTCTAATAAATCAGGTCTTGCTGGATTGACTGCAACTCCATAATCAGTTACTACGATATCAATACTTTCTCCTGGTGTAGTTACTGTTGTTACATCGGTACAAATTGCTGGGATCCTTCTTTGACGAATTGGACAAATAACAATCGTACATTGTGCTCCTTGTGCTGCGTCTGGGTGTCCACCTTGTGCACCTGTAATCATTCCATCAGAACCAACTACTACATTACAATTAAAGTGAACATCTACCTCCAAGGCAGCCAATACTACATAGTCCAGCTTATTTACAAAGCAGCCTTTGTTAAATGGATTTGCATATGCTCCTGCACTAATTCTATGATGGTTAGGACGTTTGACTGAATTTACTGCAAACAAATCAAAGTCTTGGGTATCTAAAAGTTTACCAACTAAACCTTTGTCTAGCATATCTACCATCCCTTTACTCATTCCACCAACAGCAAATCCCATTTTTATGCCTCTCTCTTCCATAATTTTGGCTAAAGAATTTGCTGAAGCAAGGGAAGCTCCTCCTACTCCTGTTTGATAGGAAAATCCATCCTTAAAGTAAGGTGTGTTAATGCTGTCTCTTATACACATCTCCGAGCCCACGAGACCCGC
>JAHLFA010000006.1 GCA_018883985.1 Candidatus Ruminococcus intestinipullorum
ATATACAACAACCTTCTTATTCCTATTAAAATAAATTATTTGATATTGTTTAAAAAAGCCAAATAACCTTTCTTCATTTCGTATAAATCTAATTTAGATATCACTTCCCATGGAGCATGCATGTTTAGAACTCCAATTCCACAATCTACTACTTGCATACCATAAGAAGCCATAATATATGCAATTGTTCCCCCTCCTCCACGGTCTACTGCTCCAAGCTCTGCTGTTTGATATATTACATTATTTTGCGAAAAACATTGTCTTAATTTTGCGATATATTCCGCATTTGCATCATTTCCGCCAGATTTTCCACCTTTACCTGAGAATTTACTCAATACTAAGCCTTTGGATAGATAAGCAGAATTTCTACTTTCAAAATACTCGCTATACATTGGGTCATATGCTGCTGTTACATCACAAGAAAGCATAAAAGAATTTTGCAAAATCATCTCTTTTTCTTTATATTCTTTGAAATTCACTAACTTTTTTAATGATTGTATAGAATTTTCAAAAAACTTAGAATGCATGCCTGTTGCACCTACACTCCCAATTTCTTCTTTATCTACAAAAATTGTACATATAGTCCTTTTCGGATTTTCACATTCTAACATTGCCCTTAATGCTGCAAAGGCACAACTTCTATCATCTTGACCATAGCCTAATATCATACTGTAATCTAGACCACAGTCACGAGCTTTTCCTGCTGGTACAATTTCCAGCTCTGCAGAAATAAAATCTTCTTCTTTGATTTGATATTCTTTATATAAGATATCCAATATTTTAGATTTTACTGTATCATTATTTCCATTCCCAATTAACAAATCCATCTTTTCAGCATCTATAAATTCTTTTAGCTTCTTTTCTTCTTTATCTCGCCCCAAATGTGGAAGTAAATCAGTAATTACAAAAGCTGGATCATTCTTCTTTTCTCCAATACATACTTCAATCACTGTTCCATCTAACTTAACTACTACTCCATGAATTGCCAACGGGATACCTAACCATTGGTATTTCTTGATTCCTCCATAATAATGGGTGTCAAAGTATGCCAACCCACGCTCCTCATATAAAGGAACTTGCTTGATATCAATTCTTGGGGAATCTAAATGTGACCCTAGAATATTCATTCCCTCCTCCAAAGGGGCTGTTCCTATCTGAAATAAAGCAACTATTTTTCCCATATGTGAAATATATACTTTTTCTCCAGGTTGAATTTGTCGATTCTCTTGCATAAGATTTTCTAAGTTTTTGTAGCCATGTTTTTTGGCTTCTCGTATCACAAAATTCACACATTCTCTTTCTGTTTTTCCCCGATTCAAGAACTGTTTATAACTTTTAGCAAGTTCTTCTAAGTCTTTTTGCTCCTCTTTCTTACTTTTCATATCTTTCTCCTAATTTTGCATGCTAGCTTTTTATATTGGATTATTATACTCACCTACCCTAAATTTATTCAAAAAAATACCAGCCCTAAATATTCACAGATTGTGAATATTATTTAAGACTGGTATCATATATTTTTAATTTATTTTTCAGACATCTGCTCTAAAAAGGCTTTGTAGCCACGATATGCTTCGTACACATCAGCCTTGCTTGTAACTTCCCAAGGTGCATGCATGCACAAAACAGCAACTCCTCCATCGATTACTTCCATTCCATACTGGGCTAGAATATAAGCGATAGTTCCTCCGCCACCTATATCTATTTTTCCCATTTCAGTTAATTGGAATTTTACTTCATTTTCATCAAACACTCTTCTTAATTGAGCAATATACTCTGCATTTGCATCATTGGAACCACTTTTACCTCTTGCTCCAGTATGCTTATTTAAAACCATTCCATAGCCAAAGAATGGATTTGATTTTTTATCGTATACATCACTATACATTGGATCATATGCTGCACCTACATCTGAAGAAATCATCTTAGAATTTGCTAAAACTCTACGTAATTTCATTTCTGTAAAGTTCCCCATCTTTTCTAACATTTCTGCTACAGCATTTTCAAAAAATCGGGAATTCATTCCTGTGGCACCCACACTTCCTATTTCCTCTTTATCTACTAAGATACAGCAAGAAGTTCTTTTTATATTTTCTGCATCAAACATGGCTGCCAAGGATGTATATGCACATACACGGTCATCCTGACCATATGCCATAATCATACTTCTATCAAATCCACAATCTCTTGCTCTTCCTGATGGTACGACTTCTAACTCTGCTGACATAAAATCATCTTTTTCTATTTGGTATGTATATGCCAAAAGATTCATTATATTTTCAGCGACTGCATCTTTTTCCTCTCCAACTAATGGACGGCTGCCTACTAAAATATCTAAGGATTCCCCTTCTATAACGGTGGAAGCTTTTTTCTCCATTTGCTTTGAGGAAAGATGAACCAATAAATCTGTAATTACAAATACTGGATCCCCCTCATTTTCCCCAATAGAAATTTGTACTTTGCTTCCATCTTTACGAACTACTACACCGTGAATCGCCAATGGAATGGTCACCCATTGATATTTCTTTATTCCTCCGTAATAGTGTGTATCAAGATATGCAAATCCACTTTCTTCATATAATGGATTTTGCTTTAAATCCAAACGTGGAGAATCTATATGAGCACCTAAGATGTTCATACCTTTTTCTATCTCTTCCTCTCCTATATGGAATAGTACTATACTTTTTCCCATCCAATCTTGATATAACTTATCCCCTGCTTTTACTTGTGTGACATTGTTGATATTTTTATATCCAGCTAACTCCGCTTGACGAATAATTTCAGTAACACATTCTCTCTCTGTTTTTCCAGCATCCAAAAAAGCTTTGTAGTTTTCTGTAAGGTGAGATAACTCATCAAGTTGCTTTTGGCTATAAATCTGCCATAAAGATTTTTTCATAACTTCCTCCTTCGGGGACGTAGTCAATTCAATTTGACTACGTCCCCGATTTCAATCAAGTATGTCCCAAACTGAATTTTGCCCTGTCCCTTTTTTGTAATTATTTCTCCATTATACTGTTTTTTACATAAAAATACAATTCTTCAGTTCTTTTTTTGGATATTTTTAATGATTTTATTAAATCTGATTTATATTGCATCCTTAATTCTCGGTCTTCTATTACTTCTTTTACATTCTCTAAATTTTCAACATGTGCTTTTTGATAAATCATAGAAATAGCAATTTCCTCCTGCTGCCTCTTTATTTCATCTGGAATATCAATAAAAACCTGCTTAGAAGTTTTTTCATGATATATCAAATATTCTTCAAAATCTGCAAACTCATTTTTATATATTTTAATTGCAGATTTATGCAATAACTTTATATCTTCATGCTCATACTCCTTTAAACTACTATATTTATAATTTAAAGGCTTCTTTACAATATTGGCCTTCACAGGATTTAGATGTATATATCTCATACAATTCCAAAAATATCGTGCTGATTCTACACATTCACTAGAAAACCTATTTTGAAACACATGTCCATTTCTCTGATGTTTATAATTATAATATTCTGCGAATTCGGCTAGAACTACTGCCATATATGATGATAAGATTTTTAATTCTGAACGAATTAAAAGATGAATATGATTTGACATTATACAATATGAAAAAATTTCAACAGGATACTTTTTTAAATGTTTGCCCATTAATTTCATAACCTGTCGCTTTTCGCAATTTTGATTAAATATACGTTCCTTATTGATACCTTTTGCAACAACATGATACATCCCTGTGCTACTTTCACAACGTCTTTGCCTAGGCATATCTTCACCTCACTTAATTTGGGACAGGGCAAAACTCAATTAGGGACATACTCGTCATTAATACGGGACGTAGTCAAATTCAATTCACTACGTCCCCAATATTTAAAATTCAAATTTTCTCTCAAAATATGCTTTTAAATCTTCTATCTTCACTCTTTCCTGCTCCATTGTATCTCTATCACGAACAGTCACAGCTCCATCAGTCTCCGATTCAAAATCATATGTTACACAGAATGGTGTACCAATCTCATCCTGACGACGATAACGTTTCCCTATATTTCCACGATCATCAAACTCACAATTATAAGTCTTACTCAACTGTGCAAACACCTTCTCTGCACCCTCATTCAACTTCTTAGATAACGGAAGAACCCCAATCTTAACAGGTGCTAATGCTGGATGAAAACGAAGAACTGTACGAGTATCTCCTCCTTCTAATTCTTCTTCATCATATGCACTACAAAGGAATGCAAGAACCATACGATCCGCCCCTAAAGATGGTTCAATTACATAAGGGATATACTTTTCCTTTTTCTCATCATCAAAATATGTTAAATCTTGCTTTGATACTTCCTGATGTTGAGTTAAATCATAATCGGTTCTATCGGCAATTCCCCAAAGTTCTCCCCAACCAAAAGGAAATAAAAATTCTACATCTGTAGTCGCTTTGCTATAGAAACTTAATTCTTCTGGACTATGGTCACGATAACGTACTTCGTCTTCTTTTAATCCCAAAGAACTTAACCAATTCAAACAAAAATTCTTCCAATAATTAAACCATTCTAAGTCTGTCCCTGGCTCACAGAAAAATTCAAGTTCCATCTGCTCAAACTCTCTTGTACGGAAAGTAAAGTTCCCTGGTGTAATTTCATTACGGAAAGACTTTCCAATTTGGGCTATACCAAATGGAATCTTCTTTCTGGATGTTCTCTGTACATTTTTAAAGTTCACAAAAATACCTTGTGCTGTTTCTGGTCTCAAATAAACAACGTTTTTCGCATCTTCTGTAACACCTTGAAATGTTTTAAACATCAAATTAAACTCTCTAATATCTGTAAAGTTGTGCTTTCCACAAGAAGGACAATTAATCTGATGCTCTTCAATATAAGCAGTCATTTCCTCTTTAGACCATGCATCTACGCTACCCTCTATTTCAATTCCATGCTCCTGCATGTAATCTTCGATAAGCTTATCTGCTCTAAATCTTTCTTTACACTCCTTACAATCCATCAAAGGATCGCTAAATCCACCTAAATGACCAGATGCAATCCATGTTTGAGGATTCATTAAAATAGCACAATCCACACCTACATTATATGGACTTTCCTGCACAAATTTTTTCCACCATGCTTTTTTTACATTATTTTTAAGCTCTACACCAAGATTACCATAATCCCATGTATTTGCAAGACCTCCATAAATCTCAGAACCTGGATACACAAAACCTCTCGATTTTGCCAGAGCCACGATTTTATCCATTGTCTTTTCTACCATAATCCTGTTCCTCACATTCTTTTTATCAACTTCTAAATATTATAACGGCTTACTATATTTTTTTCAAGCAATACCTAGCTCTTCTTATTTTAAATCAATGTCTCCAATATTTCTAACGATTTAAATTTCTTATCTATGTATAATGTTCTATATCGTTCCATGATTTTATCAAGTTGTTCCATCACTTCTTCATTTACCAAAAAAGTATACAACTTTTCAATAGAACTACTCTCTATGTATTGCATTGTATATAAAGTAGAATTTTTCAAATAAATTCCATCCACTACATCTCTAAGGCAATCGTGACAAAGCACACCTCCACGCTGTGCACTAAACATAAAATCTTGCGAAGATTTCCCACAAGAAACACATTGAAAAACCTGTGGACCTTCCCCATTTATGCAAACTGTTTTCAGTTCAAAAATATAACGAATAAGTTGATTAGGTATCTTAGAATTTGTCAATGCCTTCATCGTTTGATAAAGCAACTTTAACATTTCCCTTTCATCATTTGCTTCTTTTACATAATAACTTGCAAACTCCAGAAAATAAAAGCCATAATATGCCCCTTCAATATCGGTTCTTAATTCTGAAAAATAATTTTTAATATTTGCTGACTGAATAGTATAAGAATTTCTCCCCTCATAAATAGTAAATTCTCCAAAAGAAAAAGGGGTGACTGCACCCATTAAAGGACTATTGATTCTCCGAGAGCCCTTTGCAAATGCAGAAATCTTCCCTTGTTCTTTGGTTAGTATTACAACTCTTTTATCATATTCTCCAACAGGTGTTGCCGAAAGCACCATTCCCGTTACTACAATTTGATTCACTACCTTGTGCTCCTGATTCTCTTTTCTTTACCGACTGCCCCTCTTTTTTAATTTCTAATTCCTGTTGTGCCATCTTATAAGAAAGGTAATCTTCTATCTTTCCAGTACTGATAAACTGTTCCCAATTTTTTTCTATCATCGGTCCACCTCTTTTTCATCTGTTATGTTATTAGAGTGTCCGATTCTATTTTCTCTATACTATATAAAAATTACCAGCGAGTTTCATCCTCATGATATCCGAAATTTTTCATTTGGAAGTCACTATCTCGCCAATTCTTTTGTACTTTTACCCAAATCTTCAAATTTACTTTACAATCCAAAAGTTTTTCTATTTCATATCGTGCTGTGCTACCTATTTTTTTCAGCATACTTCCTTGTTTCCCAATAATAATCCCTTTATGAGAATCTCGTTCACATACAATTGTTGCATCAATATGCATTACCTTATTTTTCATTTTCATCATATCAATTGCCACTGCAATTCCATGAGGTATTTCTTCCTGAAGTGCATGCAATGCTTTTTCACGAATAATCTCAGCTACAATTTGACGTTCTGGTTGATCTGTCACCGTATCCTCATCATAAAATTGAGGACCATAAGGCAAATATTTCAAAATAACTTTAATTAACTCCTCTGTGTTATCCCCTGTTCTTGCTGAAACTGGAACAATTTCCGCAAAGTCATATTCTTTTCGGTAAGTATCTATCGATAATAAAATCTCCTCTTTTTTCACCATATCTGTTTTATTAATTACCAAAATAACAGGGGTATTCACTCGTTTTAATTGCTCGATAATATGATTCTCTCCCGCACCTATAAATGTAGAGGGTTCCACAAGCCATAGCACAACATCTACCTCGTTTAGAGTTCTCTGTGCTACATTCACCATATATTCACCCAGTTTATTCTTTGCTTTATGAATTCCAGGTGTATCCACAAAAACAATCTGCCCCTCATCTGTTGTCAATACCGTTTGAATTCTATTTCTCGTGGTCTGTGGCTTATTCGACGTAATCGCAATCTTTTGACCAATCAACAAATTCATTAATGTAGATTTGCCTACGTTGGGTCTTCCAATTAAGGTTACAAAACCCGATTTAAAATTATTATCCATTCTTACTCCTCCATTTACTCCAATTAGGGACACACTGAACTTCAATTGGGGACGTAGTAAAATCAATTTGACTACGTCCCCAATTGATTAAAATAACACCCTCACTTCTTGGAACATTTCTTTTTCTGCTTCTATTTTTTCTTCGCTACCAATTACGCACAACTGCTTTGCATCTAGCATTGCTTGTACTACTTCTGCCAAATTGCGGATATCTTCCTGCTTTGCACTTAATATTTCTTCTCTTTCTTTTCGAATCATCTCTTCCGATACGTGATTCATATATAAATTTAAGGATCTTTCGCCTTTCGCCGCTGGATTCATTGGACGGTCTATATTACTAATCGTACCAATTATATATTTAGTCATATCTCTATCATCTACTGTAAAGTTTTTTAAATACTCTACAACATCTTCATAAATCTGCATTGTTTTTTTCAAGTTTGGATCACGATAAGAGATTAAATATGCCTCTCCTATTCTATTAAAGTTGCTCATGCATCCATAAGCACCACCTTTAACACGTATATTCTGCCATAGATAGTCATAACTCAATATCACCTTTAATATCTGTAATGCCCCATGATACTTTGCCCCACCATCAATGAAGTTTCCTACTCTTGCAACGTATTGTACTTTTGAGGATGTTTTAAATCCTTCATTCTTTTTTGTACAGTGCAAAATACAACGTGTTTCTTCTTCGCATTTTTCTTGATGCAATGTATGTTTAATACTCTTTAATGCTTTTTCTACAGGCTCTACCCCTTCTTTTGCTGCTGTATAACTTAGCATCATATTTTCTGCTCTAAATATTTGTTTTGAGATAAATTTTAGATTTTCTATCAGTTTTTCTTTTCTATCCTCAAAATTTTCTTCTATATCTTTTACCACTTCATAAAATCCGATTCCATCTGTATCGTCCTTAAATTTTGCAAGTGGTGAACCATAAGAAAGTGCTCTTAAAGCAGCTGTTGTATGCCCTGATGACTGGAATGACATCTGTAATCTAGATTTTAACATAGCTAAAATTTCTTTCAAACGTTTTTCATCATCCAACTTAGACTCCATTAAAATTTCTCGAATCATGGAAAATAAAATATCTAGCCCTTGATACAATGCCTTTCCTTTTACTTCAAACACTGCCTTAAACTCTTTTTCTTTTGCCTTTGTTACATCAGCATACAGCTCTAAGGAAGTACCAATTCCCCCTGTACTTCGATTTATTTCATTAAATAGCTCTCCATATTCATAGTGATTTGTATCAATAATCCCCAATACACTCTGTAAGATTCCTACATAAGGAAGTAGCTCCTCTGAAATTCCAGATATATCAAACATTAATGTTGCGTACCCGATTCCATTTGTTTCTATTTCATGATATAACATTGGAATTTCATCGATTGTTTTTTCTTCATTATAAATTGGTGCTATCTCTCTTGTAATATCCTCTCGCTTCAATACAGGAATCTTTTCCAAATCTTCCTGTGAAGACTCTTCCTCTTGATATCTCTCCAAAGCCTTTGTTTGTTCAACCAATCGTTCTATCTCTTCTTGACTTAGACTTGACTTGTATTGTTCTAATTTTTCCTCCAGCTCCTTCTCCATACGAGCTGTACGACCTTGCTCTGGCTTAATTACTACAATGGATCCATGCGTATTATCTAAAATATATTTTTGTATTAATTCCTCAAAATACCCTGTCCCTATCTGTGATTTCAAATATTCAAAAATCGATAACGCCTGTATATGAATAAATGGTTTATTTTCATCATATAACCAGCTATCAAACAATTGCAACATATACATCAGACCCTTTGGATAATTTCCAAAATCTGCTTCTCTAAAACGGAATTCATGATAATTAATTCCAGCTTCCAATGCCTTCGCATCAATACCATTCTTCACAATCTCTCTGCACGTATTTTCAATAACAGACAAAAATTCCTCTTTTTGTTCCAAATCTGCATTCTTAGATATTACAGAGAAAATAGGCTGACAAATTCCGTTATCATAAGACCCCATAATATCCTTACCAATTCCTGCGTCCAACAATGCTTTTTTAAGTGGTGCTCCTGGTGCAGATAACAATGCATAGTCTAAAATTTGAAATGCTACATAAAGAGTTTCGTCCATACTCGTAGCAATGACCTTATTATAAGAAAGGTACGTATTCTCTTTTTCTGACTCTTCGCTAGAAATAGAATACTCCTTCTCTACCTCTACCATTTTTTCAAAAGGTTTTTGATATAAAATCTCTGAATCAATCTGTTTCGCATCAAACTCGGATAAATACATTTCATCTAGCCACTGCAATTTTTCCTCCATGTCCATATCTCCATACAAATAGATATAGCTATTGGATGGATGATAATAGATACGATGAAAATCTAAAAATTGTTCATACGTAAGCTCTGGAATTGCTTCTGGATCTCCTCCTGACTCATTTGCATAAGAAGTATCTGGGAATAATGAGTTTAAAATCATACGATCTAAAACACCTTCTGGTGATGAAAATGCCCCTTTCATCTCATTATACACAACACCATTATATTCCAATTTTGCTTCTGGGTCATCTAACTTATAACTCCACCCCTCCTGCCTAAATATCTCCTCATGTTGGTAAATATTAGGATAAAACACTGCGTCCATATATACATGCATCAAATTTTGAAAATCCTTATCATTACAACTTGCAATAGGATATAATGTCTTATCAGGATATGTCATTGCATTCAAAAATGTATTCAAAGACCCTTTTACTAATTCTACAAAAGGATCTTTAACTGGAAATGCTTTTGATCCACAAAGCACGGAATGCTCCATAATATGTGGCACGCCAGTACTATTTGGTGCTGGAGTACGAAACCCTATGGAAAATACCTTATTTTCATCTTGATTCTTTATCAGCAAAATTCTAGCTTGACTTTTTTTATGCTTTAATAAAACTCCAGTTGATTGGATATCTGATAACTCTGTTTCTTGTATTACTTCATATGCCTTTAAGTCATATATGCTCATTTTCTTTCCTCCGTTTCTGTAAGAATGAAACTCCTTACATTACAATGATTTTTATTATATCACCATATAGAAAACATGAAAAGGGGCTTATCACTCTTCACTTGCCCATCCTTTTGCATACTCAACTGCTTTTCTCCATCCTTTCATACGCTTTTTGCGATCTATCTCTGATATTTCTGGTAAAAACCGTCTATCCACGATCCAGTTTTTCCGAATTTCCTCTTCATTTTTCCAATATCCTACAGCCAATCCTGCTAAATATGCAGCCCCCATGGCTGTTGTTTCTACACATTTAGGACGATTTACAGGAGCATTACTGATATCAGCTTGCACTTGCATCAAGAAATTATTTCCACTTGCTCCTCCATCTACTTTTAATGCTGTCAAATCAAGTCCTGCGTCCATTCTCATAGCTTCTAATACATCATTCACTTGATATGCCAAAGATTCTAGTGTTGCACGTATAATATGATACTTATTAACCCCACGTGTTAATCCTACTATGGTGCCTCTTGCATACTGATCCCAATAAGGTGCACCAAGACCCGTAAAAGCTGGAACTACATAGCATCCGTTTGTATCCTCTACCTGCTGTGCCATATATTCTGACGCTGCCGCCGAATCTATCAAGTGCATCTCATCTCTTAACCATTGAATCGCTGCTCCAGCCACAAAAATAGAGCCTTCTAATGCATACGTTACTTTGCCATGAATTCCCCACGCAATGGTAGTAACTAATCCATTTTCTGAAAATACTGGCTGCTCCCCTGTATTCATTAACAGAAAGCACCCTGTTCCATACGTATTTTTTGCTTCCCCTTTTGTAAAACAAGTTTGTCCAAATAACGCTGCCTGCTGATCTCCAGCTGCTCCTGCAATTGGAATTGGTGCTCCAAAAAAACTAGCGGCTGTATCACCATAACGAAAACTTGATGGCTGTACTTCGGGCAACATACTTTTTGGAATTTGAAATTCTTTTAAAATATCTTCATCCCATTCCAATGTATGAATATTAAATAACATTGTACGCGATGCATTTGAATAATCTGTAACATGAACCCTTCCATTGGTTAATTTCCAAATCAACCATGTTTCCACAGTTCCAAATAAAAGTTCTCCTTTTTCTGCTCTTTCTCTCGCATGTGGCACATGATCCAAAATCCATTGAATCTTAGTTGCTGAAAAATATGCATCAATAACTAACCCTGTTTTTTTCCTAAACTCCTCTACTCTACCACTTGCTTTCAATTTATCACAATATTTTGCAGTTCTTCTACATTGCCACACAATCGCATGATAGACTGGTTTTCCCGATTGTTTATCCCATACAATTGTAGTTTCTCTTTGATTCGTAATTCCTATGGCAGCAATATCTGCAGCAGATACATTCAAATTTGCCATAGCCTGATGTGCTACCTCTAGTTGTGCTGACCAAATTTCCTCTGCATCATGTTCAACCCAGCCTGGCTTAGGAAAATATTGCGTGAATTCTTTCTGTGCCATGCTACATACTTCACCCTTATGATTAAATAATATACAACGACTACTTGTGGTTCCAGCATCCAATGCCATAATATATTTTGCCATATAGTATCCTCCAACTTTTATATCATCATTCTATATACCGTATAACTTGTCCTTATTTTACCATATTTCTTCTACTAAAACAAAAAAAGCTGCCACACTATATAGTGCGACAGCTCTTCCCCCTTACGGTTATAACATGATTAAGAACTTATCTTAATTTTCTTTTGTTGTATCGTAAAGTGTTACTAAGCCTTTTAGATATTCATATCTTTCCTTAGCTTCTTCTTCATTCTTAGCGAATAATTGTTCAGCTTTTTCTGGATTTGCTCTCATCAAAGCGTTGTAACGAACTTCACCATTCAAGAATTCACGATAATCTCCTGTTGGCTCTTTGCTATCTAATGTGAACTTCTGCTCAGCTTGCGGGTTGAATCTGAAGTTGTTCCAATATCCGCATTCTACTGCTAACTGCTCTTCAGTCTGAGCTTTGCTCATACCTTTCTTAATTCCATGGTTGATACATGGAGCGTAAGCAATAATCAAAGATGGTCCTGGATATGCTTCAGCTTCTGCAATAGCTTTTACAGTCTGGTTGAAATCTGCTCCCATTGCAATCTGAGCAACATATACATATCCATAGCTCATTGCAATACTTGCAAGGTCTTTTTTCTTTGTTTCTTTACCACCAGCTGCAAACTGTGCAGTTGCACCTGTCTTTGTAGCTTTAGAAGATTGTCCACCTGTGTTAGAGTAAACTTCTGTATCAAATACCATAATGTTTACATCTTCACCACTTGCTAATACATGGTCAACACCACCGAATCCGATGTCGTAAGCCCATCCATCTCCACCGAAGATCCATTGAGATTTCTTAGCAAGGAAATCTTTATTCTTCAACAACTCAGCTCTCTCTGGGCATCCACAATCACAAGCTTCCAAAGCTGCTACTAATCTATCTGTAGCTGTACCATTTGTTGCTCCAATTGAGAATGTTTCCAAATATTCTTTTGCTGCTGCTTTTACTTCTTCATTTTCACCATTTTCAGCAAGTTTTTCAACTTTTGTTTTCAATCTTGCTCTAATTGTGTTCTGTGCAAGAAGCATACCATATCCAAACTCAGCATTATCTTCAAATAAAGAGTTAGACCAAGCTGGACCTCTTCCATCTGGAGTTACTGTGTATGGTGTTGAAGGTGAAGAGTTACCCCAAATAGAAGAACATCCTGTTGCATTTGCGATGTACATTCTTTCACCAAACAACTGAGTAATCAATTTTGCGTAAGGTGTTTCTCCACATCCTGCACAAGCTCCTGAGAACTCTAACAATGGTTGTTTAAACTGACTACCTTTTACTGTTGTTTCTTTAAATTTAGCTACAACATCTGCTTTGATTGGAAGTTCTCTTCCATAGTCAAAGTAAATTTGTCTTCCAGCATTCTCTTCCATGTTACCCATAACAAGAGCTTTTTCACCTTTCTTACCTGGGCAAACATTAGCACAAGAACCACATCCTGTACAGTCATAAGCTGATACAGCAATAGAGAACTTCATGTTTGGCATACCAATCATGTCAAGTGTTTCCATTCCTTCTGGTGCATTTGCAACTTCTTCTTCAGTCATAGCGATTGGACGAATAACTGCGTGAGGACAAACATATGCACAACGATTACACTGAATACAATTTTCAGGTTTCCACAATGGAATATCTACTGCAATACCACGTTTTTCATATGCAGAAGTACCTGAAGGTGTAGATCCATCTACATATTCATTAAATGCAGAAACTGGAAGTGAATTTCCTTCCTGAGCATTTACTTTTGTCTGAATATTCTTTACGAAATCAACAACATCTGCTTTTCCACCTTCAATATGTGGAACTGCTAAACCTTCATCTGCTGCATCTTTCCAGCTTTCAGGAACTTGAATTTCTACAACCTGTTTTGCACCAGCATCGATTGCATCATAGTTCATCTGTACAATCTTATCACCTTTTCTTCCATAAGTAGCTTTTGCTGCTGCTTTCATAAGCTCGATTGCTTGCTCTTCTGGAATAATTGCTGCCAATTTAAAGAATGCAGACTGAAGTACTGTATTAATACGTCCACCAAGTCCGATTTCTTTACCAATTTTAATACCATCGATTGTATAGAACTTAATATTGTGGTTTGCAATATAGCTCTTAACCTGTCCTGGAAGATGTTCTTCCAATCCTGCCATATCCCAAGAGCAGTTCAATAGGAATGTTCCTCCATCAACTAACTCCTGAACCATGTTGTATTTATCAACATAAGAAGGATTGTGACATGCTACAAAGTTTGCTTGACGAATCAAGTATGTAGATTTGATTGGCTCTTTTCCAAAACGAAGGTGAGACATTGTAACACCACCAGATTTTTTAGAGTCATAATCAAAATATGCTTGTGCATACATGTCTGTATTATCACCAATGATTTTGATAGAGTTCTTGTTAGCTCCAACTGTACCGTCAGCTCCAAGACCCCAGAATTTACAGTTAATTGTTCCTTCTGGTGTTGTAACTAATGGCTCATCTGCTTTCAAAGATAAGTGTGTTACATCATCTTCGATACCAATTGTGAATTTCTGTTTTTCATCATTGTGATATACTGCAACGATTTGTGCAGGTGTTGTATCTTTAGAACCTAATCCATAACGTCCTGTGTAAATTGGTACTGCATCAAATTTTGTTCCCTTCAATGCTGCAACAACATCTAAGTATAATGGCTCACCAAGTGCTCCTGGCTCTTTTGTTCTGTCAAGAACTGTGATTTTCTTTACAGACTCAGGGATTGCATTAATTAATGCTTCTGCACAGAATGGTCTATAAAGACGAACCTTTACAACACCAACCTTTTCTCCAGCTTTCATTAAGTAGTCAATTGTTTCTTCAATTGTATCACATACAGAACCCATAGCTACGATTACATGTTCTGCATCTTCTGCTCCATAGTAATTGAATAACTTATAGTCTGTACCAATTTTTTCATTTACTTTATCCATGTAATCCTGAACAATTCCTGGAAGTGCATCATAGTATGGATTACATGCTTCTCTTGCCTGGAAGAAGATGTCTGGGTTCTGAGCAGAACCTCTGTGACATGGGTGATTTGGATTCAACGCATGTGCACGGAATGCATCAATTGCATCGTGATTTACTAAATCGTTCAAATCTTCATAATCCCATGTTTCAATTTTTTGAATCTCATGAGATGTTCTAAATCCATCAAAGAAGTTAATGAAAGGAATCTTTCCTTCTAATGCAGCACAATGTGCAACAGGTGTCAAGTCCATAACCTCCTGTACACTTGACTCACAAAGCATCGCTGCTCCAGTCTGACGACATGCATAAACGTCAGAGTGATCTCCAAAAATAGATAGTGCGTGGCTTGCAATTGCACGTGCAGATACATTGAATACACCTGGAAGCTGCTCCCCTGCCACTTTATATAAGTTAGGGATCATCAAAAGTAGCCCCTGAGATGCTGTAAATGTTGTTGTCATTGCACCTGCTGCCAAAGAACCGTGTACAGCTCCGGCTGCTCCTGCTTCAGACTGCATTTCTGTTACATGAACAGTTTGTCCGAAAATATTCTTTCTTCCCTCAGTTGCCCACTCATCTACATGCTCTGGCATTACAGATGATGGTGTGATTGGGTAAATAGCTGCAACTTCTGTATAAGCATATGAAACATGAGCTGCTGCCTGGTTACCGTCCATGGTCTTCATTTTTCTTGCCATTTCTTGTTCCTCCTTCAAAATTACATTGTAAAACCATTTTTTTTACAATTGATTTTATTATATCTCCAAACCTAGTAAAAGTCCATATGAACCCTGCCTTTTTTTGTTTATTTTTTAGGACATTCCACATGTAAAATGCGATATTTTTTATGATGTTTTCTTAGATAAATTAACGCAGTACCTGTAACAAACACAAGGACTCCTGCCAACAGCTGTGAAACTGGAAGTCCTACCACTGGAAGAAGTAATTGATCTGTTCGCAGTCCTTCAATCCACACTCTGCCAAGTCCATATCCAAATAAATACAATAAGAAAATTTCTCCTTCGTACTTTTTCTTTTTTCGGTACAAAACCAAGAGAATTAATAGCATTGCACACCATAGAGATTCATACAAGAATGTCGGATGCACCTGAATATAGGAAATGCCATCTATAACCTCCATATGTGAACGCATACTTTCTGTAATATCACTGCTTCGAACTGCACTCACTGGTAGTCGCATTGCAAATAGACTATCTGTATATTCTCCAAATGCCTCTCGATTGAAAAAATTCCCCCACCTGCCTAGCATCTGTCCGTTTAAAATTGCCAGTGCAACTGTATCAAAAATTTGTGGAGCATTTAAGTGTTTTTTCCATGCGCCAAAAATAATCACTAAAATGGCAGCAATTACCCCACCATAAATAGCCAATCCCCCTTGACGCAGCTTGAAAATATCAATTGGATTGTCTTTGTACATCTCCCATGAAAAGATGACATAATAAATTCTTGCTCCTATAATTCCACAAATAACACCAATGGTACCTAAATCTAAGTAATTTTCCGGATTTTGCCCTGTCCTTTTCGCCTCGGCTGTTGCAATTGCAAATCCCAATAAAATCGCAGTCCCTATGATAATTCCATAATACGCAATTTCAAATCCAAAAATGGAAATGGTTTTCCCTACATGAGGTAATGTAATTCCTATATTAGGAAAGCTAATATCATACTGCATCCATGCCCCTCCATTCTTGTAGATTATACGTTAAATCTAAACAAAATAATATCTCCATCTTGTACTACATATTCTTTTCCTTCTAATCTTACCAACCCTTTTTCTTTTGCTGCTGTATAAGATCCACATTCCATCAAATCTGTATACCCTACAATCTCTGCACGAATAAATCCACGTTCAAAGTCAGAATGAATTTTCCCAGCAGCCTGTGGAGCCTTTGTGCCCCTCTTAATCGTCCATGCACGAACTTCTTGTTCCCCTGCTGTTAAATAACTAATCAAACCTAGCAAATGATAACTCGCTTTAATTAGCTTTTCCAATCCTGACTCTTGCAATCCTAAATCTTCTAAAAATAATTTCTTTTCTTCCTCTTCTAATTCTGCAATTTCCTGTTCTATTTGTGCACAAACAACAAATACTTCACAGTTTTCCTCTACTGCATACTCTCGTACCCTTTGAACACCTTCATTATCTGCACCGTCATTTGCTAATTCATCTTCTGTAACATTGGCAGCAAAAATAACTGGCTTAGAAGTAAGCAAATTATAGCTGTTTAGCCATTCTTGCTCATCTTCATCCTCTGCTTCAAAACTTTTTGCCATTTTATTTTCTTCTAAATGTTCTTTTACTCTCTTTAACAGTTCCAACTCTTTTGCAGCTGCTTTATCATTTCTAGAAAGCTTAACAACTTTTGCAATTCGTCTTTCCAAAATCTCTATATCTGAGAAAATCAATTCTAAATTAATTGTTTCAATATCACGAATTGGATTGATACTTCCATCCACATGCACAATGTTACTGTCTTCAAAACAACGCACTACATGTACAATTGCATCCACCTCACGAATATTAGCAAGAAATTGATTTCCTAATCCTTCTCCTTTTGAAGCACCCTTTACCAAACCTGCAATATCTACAAACTCAATTGCTGCTGGAACAATCTTCTTTGTGTGATACATTTCTCCTAAAACTTCCAATCTTTCGTCTGGTACTGTTACAACTCCTACATTTGGATCAATTGTACAAAATGGATAATTTGCTGACTCTGCCCCTGCTTTTGTTAATGAATTAAACAATGTACTCTTTCCTACGTTTGGTAAACCAACAATTCCTAATTTCATTTTCTATATTTCCTCCTATAATTCCTTTACTTATATCAATCCCTTGTTTCCATCAAAATTACAATCCCCTCTGAAAATGTAACTTTCACCTCATCCTCTGCAAATTCATTACTAACACAAAGACTATCAAAAGGCAATAACGTTGCATGACTTAACGGATATTTTGCTCCTTGAATACTAAAATCCTGAACCTCTCCACCTAGTGGAAAAAACGAAAAGTATGATCCAAAAGCTGTTTTTCGATGCAAAGATACACCCCGATTCAAAAGTCGAATTCGATTATGAGCATCCATAATACAAACCTCTTCGCCTTTGTCCAGTCCAATTTTTAATGTTTGAACATTCGCCCAAACATGATCTATTCTAGTTCCTGTAGCCCCTAATATTACAATGTTTTTTCTTTCCATTTCTAAACATAATCGAAGTGCTACTTCTGTATCTGAAGCATCTTTTACAGGATGTAGCCTTTTGATTGGAACCTTTGTTTCTTCCGTATAATATGTAATAATATCCTCTGATACACTGTCAAAATCCCCCACAATATAATTCGGTGAAATTTTGTGTTTGTACAAAAATTCTATTCCTTTATCCACCCCAATAATAAATTCGGTATCTTGTGATTTCAATATTGACAGTACAAATTCCTCTTCTAGCATCCCACCACTTACAATGATTGTTCTCTTATTCATATTCTTTAAAAATCTCCATAAATCCTCTCACATTTTCCTCTGGATTTCCTTTAAACACTGCAGAACCTGCTACAATTACATTTGCTCCTGCCTCTAATATTTCTCTTACATTTGTTTGATAAATTCCACCATCTACCTCGATATCTGCTTGAATTCCCTTACGCTCCAACATTTGACGTAGCTGTCTGATTTTTTCTAAAGACTCTGGAATAAATGCCTGTCCACCAAATCCAGGCTCCACAGACATGATGAGAAACATCTCTACTTTATCCAAAACAGGCTCTAGTACAGACAATGGTGTATTTGGCTTAACAGAAACCCCAGCTTTGATACCCAGCTCATGAATTTTCTCAATAGTTTCCAATAAATTCTCACATGCTTCTGTATGAACTGTTATAATATCTGCACCTGCCTGTACAAAATCTTGAATATAACGAATCGGTTCTGTTACCATTAAATGTACATCCATCACCTGATTCGTATGACCTTTGATTGATGCCAGTACTGGCATACCGAATGAAATACTTGGAACAAAAATTCCATCCATAACATCAAAATGAATATACTGTGCACCTGCACGCTGTGTTGCAACAAGCTGCTCACCTAAAACTTTAAAATCTGCAGATAAAATTGATGGTGACATAATTTTTTTCATTTATTAATACCTCTTTTTTTCTTTTAATTCTGTATACATTTCTAAATAATTCTTATACCGTATTGGGTGAATCTCCTTCTCTTCTACAGCCTTTTTTACTGCACAATTTGGCTCGTGAATGTGGTCACAGCCTTGAAATCTACACTGCCCTTCATAAGGCTCAAATTCTCGAAAATAATATTTTAACTCTTCTTTTTCAAAATCATTTACATACAAAGAACTAAATCCTGGCGTATCCATAATAAATGTCTGTTCATCTATTTGAATTAATTCACTATGGCGTGTTGTATGTTTTCCTCTTTCTATTTTTTTGCTAATACTTCCTACTTCCATTTGCACACTCGTCTGAAGAAGATTAATAATGGACGATTTTCCAACACCAGAGGGACCCGCTATTGCCGTGGTCTTTCCCTTTAGCATTTCTTTAACTTCCTGTAAATTTTCCTGTTGCTTTGCACTTGTAAACAAAATAGGATATCCAGATTTCTCATAAATAGACTGTATATTTAACAGCTCCAAATCTTTTGCCAAATCTTTTTTATTAAAGCATAAAATAACAGGAATTCCTTTTCTCTCCATCATTACTAAAAAACGATCTAGAAGATTAAAGTGAGGCTCTGGCTTCGTTACAGCAAATACAACTAATGCCTGATCTAGATTAGCCGTTGCTGGTCGTATTAGCTCGTTCTTTCTAGGTAAAATCTCTACAATATTTCCTATCTTTCTTTCCTCGTCTAAGACCTCAATTCGTACATGATCTCCAACCAAAGGCTTTAATTTTTCTTTTCGAAATACACCTTTTGCCTTACACTCATAAACACCGAATTCTACTACATGAATGTAGTAGAATCCGGCA
Source organism: Candidatus Ruminococcus intestinipullorum (assembly GCA_018883985.1). Taxonomy (GTDB): domain Bacteria; phylum Bacillota; class Clostridia; order Lachnospirales; family Lachnospiraceae; genus Mediterraneibacter; species Mediterraneibacter intestinipullorum_A. The sequence continues at coordinate 19,818 of JAHLFA010000006.1, forward strand.
ATTCCTTTTACTATCTTTCCCTGCATAAACTCCTCTATACACAAAATCTCTATTCTAGACTATGCGTAGCCTCTCCACCTTCTTCTTGAGAATCACCAGTCTCTTCCTCATTTGAAGATGTTTCATCCTTTATTCCTAAACTAATAATTACCTGTACTGTACCACCTTTTTCGATTTGATTTGTATTCCATGAGATTACATATCCTTTTGTAATGGTACTGCTATATTCTGTAATAAAGGATGCTTTTAAACCAACTTTTTCTAATTCTTGAGCTGCTTCTTCCTGTGTCTTTCCTCTTAAGGATGGCACATCAACCAACTCAATCTCTTTCCCTTTGCTAATTACGTAATTAACACTTGAACCCTTCTCTGCTTCATATCCAGCCGCTGGCTCAGTACGGATAATTTTTCCCTCTTCTATACTATCATGATATTCACTAGCTATCTCACTTCCAAGATGCAAGCTGGCAGACTGCATCATACTTGCTGCCGTAGACGTATCTGTATTGGTTACATCAGGAACTACTACCATTTCCTTTCCTTGGCTTACATACAATGTAATCGTACTTCCCTCTTCCAATACAGTTCCAGCAGAAGGATCCGTATAAATAACCTTTCCAAACTCCACAGAGCTATCATAGGTAAATTTTGTATCTACAAGAAATCCTTGAGATTTTAATTCATTCTCTGCTGTAGTTTGATCTTTTCCAGATACGTTTGGCACAGATATTTCCTTGGGTTCTGCACCTTTACTAAGCTTTATCTTTATTGTAGTATGTTTGTCTACCTTTGTACCAGCCTTTTTATCCTGCTCCATTACTTCCCCTTCATCATAAGTATCAGAATATTCACTGGTCAACTTTTGATATCCTAGGTCATATTTATCCAACTCAGCCTTAGCTTGTGACTCTGTCATTCCCAATATGTTAGGTACACTTACCTGTTCCTCTTGTTCCTCTTCCACAATTGGATTCCCTCTTGTAAGTGCAATTACAAGTCTGCTAACACCAAAAATAGCACCACTTACTACAATCAAAATTGCTGCAATCATCAATATTTTAACAACCTTTTTCATTTGAGGTTCTACTTCTTCTCTATCACGAGTACTTCCTTTTTTTCCATCAGATTTTCTTCTCTCATGGTAATCGTAATCTTCTTCATCATAATCTTCGTCTTGGTCATATTCTTCTTGATATGGTTGATTTTGAATGATATCCAATTCTTGTGTATCCATTAAAACAGTTTCATCTGATACTGGAGGACGACTTGTTCCTCCCCCTATCATGTTCATGGCTGGATCCATAAGAGAACGTTTTAAATCCAAAAGAACTTCCTCGCAGCTTTGGTAACGATTTGCAGTACTTTTTTGAGTACATTTCAAAATAATATGCTCTAAACTTTTTGGAATTTCTGGAACTTCTCTTGCTGGAGAAACAAGCTCTTCCTGAAGGTGCTTTAATGCAACTGTTACTGTAGAGTCTCCGTCAAAAGGCACATGTCCTGTAACCATCTCATACATTGTAATTCCAGCAGAATAAATATCACTCTTTTCATCTACTACCCCACCTCTTGCTTGTTCTGGTGATGTATAATGAACAGACCCCATAACACTTGTACTAATTGTATGTGAGGAAGTTGTCGCTCTGGCAATTCCAAAGTCTGTTACCTTTACTTTTCCCTCTTTAGAAATAATAATATTCTGCGGCTTTATATCTCGATGTACAATATGCTGATTATGTGCAGCTTGAATTCCAGTCACCATTTGAATGGCAATACTTACTGTTTCTTTTGCAGAAAGTCTGCCTTTCTTCTCGATATATTGTTTCAAAGTAATTCCTTCAACTAATTCCATTACCATATAGTAAAGTCCACGATCCTGCCCCACATCATAAACATTTACTACATTTGGATGCATCAATCCAGCTGCTGCTTGTGCTTCACTTAAAAATTTCTGTATAAAAGTTTCATCTGAACGAAAATCACTTTTTAAAACCTTAATTGCCACAAAACGATTTAATTTATGATCTTTCCCTTTATAAACATCTGCCATTCCTCCAGAACCAATTCGCTCTAGAATCTCATAGCGCTGTCCTAAAAATATCCCTTCCTTTAACATATACTCACCTCATCTGCAAATGGCTCAATTAATACGACTCCTATATTGTCCGTACCACCATTTTCCTTTGCTGTTTCTACCAAAGATACTGCTGATTCCACAATATCTCTGCCCCCTTGTACAATATGGAAGAGCTCCTCATCATCTACCATATTACTTAAACCGTCTGTACACATTAAGATGATATCCCCTTTTTTCAGACGATGTTCATAAAAATCTACTTCAACACTATCCTTTGCTCCAATTGCCCTTGTAATAATATTTTTATCAGGATGGTGCTTTGCTTCCTCTGGTTTGATTCCCCCTAATCGAACCATCTCCTCAACAAGGGAATGATCTTTTGTTAACTGTACAATTCCTTGATTAATCAGGTAGAGTCTACTGTCGCCTACATTAGAAAAGTACATCATTTGATTCACAATTGTAGCAATAACTACTGTAGTCCCCATCCCTTTTAGACTTGAATCTTCAGACGCTTTTTTTATAATTTCTGTATTCGCTGTTTTAACAGCCTGCACCAGTGCTTTCTCTATATCTGTTTCTTTCGTATTTCCAAGTTCTCGCTTTAAAACCTCTACTGTATATTTTGACGCATAATCCCCTGCCTGATGACCGCCCATACCGTCTGCTACTACAAAAAGATTTGGAAGTGGACCAATTGGGGTATCTGTCATATAGACATAATCTTGATTAATTTGTCTTACCATCCCAACATCTGTAATGGAAAATGTCTTCATAGTCTTTCTCCTTTACTCCTGATTTGTCTTTACATAACGTCTTCTAAGCTGTCCGCAGGCACCATCTATGTCTGCCCCCATTTCTCTTCTTATAGTAACATTTATTCCGCTTTTTTCAAGTTTATTTTTAAATTCTAAAGCATTTTTCCGTGTAGGTTGCTTGTACTCTCTCTCTTTGATTGGATTGACTGGAATCAAATTTAAATGGCAATTTCTAGAACCTAAAATTTCTACTAGCTCCTTTGCATCCTCCATAGTATCATTAACTCCTTGAACCAAACTATATTCAAATGTAACCCTACGTCCTGTTTCTTTAAAATATGTATCACATGCTTCTAATACTTCAGATAAATCATATTTATTTGCTATTGGCATAAGCTGCTTTCTTTTTATTTGATTCGAGCCGTGTAATGATAATGCTAGCGTTATTTGAAAATGCTCCTTCGCTAACTCTAAAATTTTAGGTACGATTCCACAAGTAGATACTGTGATATTCCTTTGACTTATATTTAAACCATGCTCATCTGTCAGAATTTGAAGAAATAATACCAATTGTTCATAATTATCCAAAGGCTCGCCAGTCCCCATTACAACAACATTTGAAACTCTCTCCCCTGTTAATTTCTGAATTTGATAAATCTGTGCCAACATTTCAGATGCAGATAAATTCCTCTCTAAACCACCAATTGTAGAGGCACAAAATTTACACCCCATTCTACATCCTACTTGAGAAGAAATACAAACAGAATTGCCGTGCTTATATCTCATAAGTACACTTTCTACAACATTTCCATCATATAAACGAAACAAAAATTTATTCGTACCATCTATCTTTGAAATTTGTCTTTCCAACATTTCTACTGGAAGAATACTATAATTCTCTTCTAGCTTCTCTCTAAGAGTTTTCGACAAATTCGTCATTTCAAAAAAATGACTTGCTAACTTCACATGTAACCACTCATAAATCTGCTTTGCACGAAATTTCTTTTCACCCAAAGCCTCTATTTCTTGCTGTAATTGTTCATATGTATATGCACGAATGTCTTTTTTCATATTTCATCTCTTTCTTAATTTTTATTATTTTTTACCATTCTGGCAATGAAAAATCCATCACTTTTGTGAATTCCTGGAAGTAATTGAAGACAGCCTTTATCTTGTATACTTTTCTTCAATTCTTCACATACATGCTCTTCTATAGAATCCAGTGAAAATTCTGGAAATTGCTTCAAAAACCACTTCACATTTTCTATGTTTTCTTCTGGGTTTATTGTACAAGTACTATAAATTAGCACTCCATTTGGTTTTACATAAGATTGTACTGTTTGTAAAATTTCTCTTTGTAACTGCACTAAATCTTTCGTGCCTTCCAAAGAGGCTTTATATTTTAAATCTGCCTTTTTCCCTAAGACACCAAGTCCAGAACATGGCAAATCTGCAATCACAATATCTGCACTTTCGATAGAATCTTTTTCTAAAATTCTTGCATCTTTTTGAACGGCACAAATATTCTTTTGCCCACTTCTTACGATATTTTCCTGTATCAACGCTACTTTATATGTACTTAAATCCCTAGCCTCTACATATCCTGTTCCAGCCATTTTTTCTGCAATATGAAGAGCCTTTCCTCCTGGTGCAGCACAAACATCAATTACCCGACTATTTTTTGAAGGATTTGCAATTTCCCCGACTAACATCGAACTAATATCCTGCACATAAAACTTTCCTTCTTGGAACGCTTTCAAATCTCCAAGGTAATTATACCCTTGTATTTGGAATGCATAAGATAAATATGGATGTGGTTCGATGAAAACACCTTCTTTTTCTAGCTCTATTTTTAGCTGTTGTGGCTGTACTTTCTCTGTGTTACAGCGTATGGTAAGAGGCTGCTCTTTTTGAAATTCCAAAAGCATCTGTTCCACAACGTCTTGTGTATAATAGTTCAGACAGAGTTTCAAAATCCACTCTGGCATTGAATACTGTACACAAAGTCTTTGAAATGTATCCAATGGATACGTCACTTTATCTAAATTCCTTGCTGTATTACGAAGTACGCCATTTACAAAACCTTTTAGATTTTTAAAACCTTTTTTTACTGCAAGCTTTACAGCCTCATTACACACTGCTGAATCTGGAACACTATCCATATACTTTAATTGATAGACTGCACTTCTTAAAATATTTCGAATTACAGGTTTCATCTTGTTTACTTTTACATTAGAAAATTGATTTAAAATATAATCAATCTCTATCATATGCTCCAATGTACCTTCTGTCACTCTCGTGATAAAAGCACGTTCTTTTTTATCTAAATATTGATATTTTTCTAAAGTATTTCTCAAAACAATATGACTATATCCATTGTTCTGTGTCACTTCCATCAATATTCCTAGCACCAGCTCTCGTTCTGTAATTTCTTTAGTCATCTCTGTTACCCCCTACGATGAGTAACAATCTCAGCAATTGTAAAATACTTGCTGCCGCACTTGCAACATATGTCAATGCTGCTGCTCCAAGCACCTTTTTTGTACCTTGTATTTCATCCGCATGTAAAATCCCTGTATTTTCTAGAACTTTTACTGCTCTGGCAGATGCATTAAATTCTACTGGAAGTGTTACCAATTGAAACAATACTGCTGCTGAAAATAAAAAGATACCTAAATTTATTAATAAATTTGATGAATTTCCTGATAAAAACAACCCAATTAAAATTAAAGGCCATGCTGCCATAGAACCAAAATTTGCAACAGGTACTAACGCACCTCGGATTCGCAGCGGAGCATACCCTGATGCATGCTGCACAGCATGACCACACTCATGTGCTGCAACACCAATCGCTGCAACAGAAGCTGCCTGATACGTAGCATCGGACAATCCCAATGTTTTATTTCTAGGGTCATAATGATCCGTTAAATTCCCTGGAATATGATGTACCTTTACATCATATATGCCATTGGCACGCAATATAAGCTCTGCCGCTTCCTTTCCAGTTAATCCAGATCGACTGCGTACCTGTGCATATTTTGCAAATACACGATTTACTCTCGCAGATGCAATCAAACAAATGACAGCACCAAGAATTACCAATATATACGTTGGATCATAATAAAAAAACATAGCTTATCCTCCATGAATCTATTGAAACATCTTATACACTAGGAATGAAGTATTACTCCCTCTTTTAGTGAATAACCTCTTAAGAATGCACCCGCTTCCATTCTTTTCTTTCCTGCAAGCTGAAGCTCCAAAATTCGTAAAATACCTTCTCCTGTTTGAACAGAAAAACTATCCTTCTCTACTGCAACAATAGTTCCTGGAGTTACATCTGATGTAATCAGATTTTCACACTCCACTTCTGCCTTCCAAATTTTGATTACTTTATCTCCCCAATGCGTATATGCACTTGGCCAAGAATTAAGCCCTCGAATCAAACGCTCTATCTCCACTGCTGATTGACTCCAATTAATATTTCCCAAATTTTTATCCAACATTCTAGCATAAGGTGTTGGAGATTCACCTTGCTTCGTAAACGTAGCAGTTTTATCCTCTAATGCCTTTAATGTTTCTACACATAAGTCTGCCCCAGCTTTTGCTAATTTATCATGAAGAGTTTCTCCAGTTTCATCAGGTTCTATCAAAACTTCCTTTTTCAAAATCATATCCCCTGTATCTAACCCTTCATCCATCTGCATGGTAGTAACGCCAGTTACTGATTCTCCTGAAATAATAGACCACTGTATTGGTGCTGCACCTCGATATTTTGGCAATAAGGAAGCATGTACATTAATACATCCATAAGGCGTCATTTCTAAAATAGCTTTTGGTAAAATTTGACCAAATGCTATAACAACCATAACATCTGCTTGATATTTTCGTAATTCTTCTATACATTCCATCTCACGAATTTTTTTCGGTTGAAACACAGGAATGTTGTGAGCAATTGCTGCCTCTTTTACTGGAGGAAACTGCATTTCTTTTCCCCTGCCCTTTGGTTTATCAGGCTGTGTAACAGCCAAGCAAACCTCATGCCCAGCAGCAATTAAGGCTTCCAATGTTCCTACAGAAAAATCAGGAGTTCCCATAAAAATAATACGCATCTACTCTTCCTCCTCATCCTCTACATCATGCAGTCCATCTTCTACTTTATCAACGTACATCTCACCTTTTAAATGGTCTATTTCATGACAAAATGCTCTTGCTAATAATCCTTCTCCATCTATAACGAATTCTTCCATATTTTCATCCAATGCTCTGACCTTTACATAGTTTGGCCTTGTAACGATTCCCCATTTTCCAGGTAAACTTAAACATCCCTCTTCGCCTGTTTGTTCTCCTTTTGTTTCAATAATTTCTGGATTAATTAAAACAATAGGGCCTTCTCCTACATCAATTACAACAATTTGCTTTAGCACTCCAACTTGTGGTGCCGCTAAACCTACACCATATCTCTCATACATCGTATCAATCATATCTTCAATCAACATTCGTGTACGTGGGGTCATTTTTGTAACTGGTTTACATTTCTTTTCTAAAATTTCATCCCCCATGATTCTAACTTCTCGTATTGCCATAAATTCTCCTCCTTAAAAGACATTCATTGGATTAAAATCAAAATAAATCCGCATCTTTTTATATCCTGAATTAATTTCAATATATTGCTCCAGTGTATTCTTTATTTTTATTAGTGTATCATAATTCTCATCTTTTATATAAATAACTTTTCTATAAATATCGTTTAACTTCCCAATTCCAGGGTTAGCTGGTCCAATAATCTGTGTAGTTTCCTTTGATGCAATTCTAAGTGCAAACTCCTTTAAATACTTGCTGCCTTTTTCCAAAAGCAACTCCTCTTCACAACTGATAAAAACTGCCAGCAAATGCTCCACAGGAGGATATCCCATCAACGCCCTATACTGAATTTCTTCTGTATAAAAAGCTTCATAATCCTGTGCTGCTGCACTTACAACAGCATAATGTTCTGGACTATAAGTTTGTATAATAGCCTCTCCTGATTTTTCTCCTCTGCCAGCTCTACCTACTGCTTGTGTCAATAACTGAAACGTTCGCTCTCCAGAACGGTAATCATTAGAATACAATGACATGTCAGCCGCCAACACACCTACTAATGTTACATTTGGAAAATCATGTCCTTTTACAATCATCTGTGTCCCTACAAGGATATCTGCTTCCTCATTAGCAAATGCTGACAAAATCTTCTCATGTCCATTCTTTTCACGTGTGGTATCCAAATCCATCCGAAGAACTCTTGCTTTAGGAAATTGTTTTTTTACAATCTCCTCAATCTGCTCTGTTCCAGCACGAAACTCGCCTATGTGCCTAGAACCACATGCTGGACAATTGTGCGTCCTCTTCTCCTCATACCCACAATAATGACACATTAATTTTCCATTTTTATGGTAGGATAAAGACACATCACAATGTGGACATTTTATAACATGACCACACTCCCTACAAGAAATAAATCCAGCATATCCTCGTCTATTTAAAAACAGTATCACCTGTTCTTTTCTCTCTAAACGCTGTGCTATAAGCTCTTGGAGCTTATAACTTAAAATAGAGCGATTCCCCTCTTTTAACTCCTGCCTTAAATCAATCGTATAAACCTGTGCCATAGACTGCATTCCTGACCGATTTTTCAAAGACAATAATTGATATTCTCCTTTTTTTGCACGATACATCGCTTCCATGGAAGGCGTTGCTGAGCCTAAAACAACACTTGCTCCTTCCATTTTTGCACGAGCCTGTGCCGTTTCTCTTGCATGATATCTAGGAATTTGCTCACTTTTATAGGTCATTTCATGCTCTTCATCAATTACAATCAAACCTAATTTAGGAAAAGGTGTAAATAGTGCGGAGCGTGGCCCTATCATTACATCAATCTCTCCATTTTTGGCTCTCATCATTTGATCGTATCGTTCACCTGCTGAAAGGCGAGAATTCATAATCGAAATTCGCTCTCCAAAACAACGATAAAACCTCATAACAGTCTGATATGTTAACGAAATCTCTGGAATCAATACAATCGCTTGTTTTCCCTGACTTACAACTCTGCGAATCATTTCTATATATACTTCTGTTTTCCCACTTCCTGTAACCCCATGCAATAAATATGTTTGATAAATACCCTTTTTATAAGCTTTCCAAAATGTTTCTATTGCTATGCTTTGTTCTTCTGTATATTCCACCTGATATTCTTGCTTTCCTTGTGCTGTCACAGGATTTCTGTAAACCTGCTCTGATTCTAGAATGGCTATCTTTTGCTCTTCCAAAGCTCTTACAACGTTCAAAGAAATATTTAGTTTCTTCGTCACAAGTTCATAAGAAATCACAGGGGTGTCTAGAAGTGCTGCAAGTAATCTTGCTCTTGCTTTTTGATTTTTTTCTAAATAATAATCTAATTGTTTTTTAGCAGACTCTTTGTCTAAAAGCAGGCGTACATATCGTTTCACTTTAGCCTGTTCCTTTTGTTTCACGGGAAGTACTGTTTTTAACGCCTGTATCATCGTTCCTCCGTAATGCTCCTTCATCCATGCTGCCAAGGAGATTAGCTTCGCTTCGATTTCAACACGTTCATGGGAGATTTCCAATATTTCCTTAATCTTTGATACATCATAATTACAGGTTTTTGATAAACCAACAATATACCCTTTTGTTCTACGATTTCCCATGCCAAAAGGAATCACAACTTCCATCCCTAACCTGATGTCCTCTTCCATTTCTTTTGGAATCCGATATTGAAAAACTTTATCTAATTTTTCATGCTTAATATCTACAATAATATCTGCAAACACTCTGCTACCGCCCGCCTTTAAATCTTTTATTTTTCTGCACGTAACTCCTCTAACACTTCTTGAATCAATACACGTTCATCCATTGGATATTTCACGCCTTTAATTTCCTGATAATCTTCATGCCCTTTTCCAGCAAGGACTATAATATCTCCTAATTGTCCATGTTCAATGGCATATTTAATTGCTGCTTTTCTATCACAAATTTCTACATACTCTCCATTGGTTCTTCCAATTCCTACTTTAATATCATCAATGATAGCCTGTGGATCTTCAAATCTTGGATTATCTGATGTAATAATTGTTAAATCTGCAAGTCTTCCAGATACTTCTCCCATTTCAAATCTTCTATCTTTGGAACGATTGCCACCACATCCAAATAAGCATACTAAACGATTTGGATGATATTCTTTCAATGTTGCCAAAAGACTTTCTAAGCTCATTGCATTATGTGCATAATCTATCAGCAATGTGAAATCTTCTGAAACTGGAATCATTTCAATACGTCCCTTTACTTTTGCACACTTTAAGGCATCCAAAATCACTGCCTCTGGCACTTGAAAATGGCGACATACTGCAATTGCTGTTAATGAATTATACACACTAAATTTTCCTGGGATATCAATCTCCACATTCATATCTAACAGACCTTTGGCATGATAAGACACCCCTAAGTACCCTGGTCTTGATACAAGTTGTACATTGTCTGCTCTTAAATCTGCGTTTTCTGAGAAACCAAATGTTTCAACATGACACGTTGCATTTTTGAAAACATCCTGATAATACTCATCATCTATATTGGCAATTCCTAATTTACATTGTTGGAATAATAATGCTTTACATCTCTTATAATCTTCAAAATCTGTATGTTCATTTGGGCCAATATGATCTTTCCCAAGGTTTGTAAAAATACCAATTTCAAATGGAATCCCTGCTGTACGATGTAACATAAGCCCCTGAGAGGATACTTCCATTACAACACTATCACACCCTGCCTCTAGCATTTGGGAAAAATATTGATGAATCATATAAGACTCTGGCGTCGTATTTGCAGCTGGAATGGTTGTATCTCCTATGATTGTTTCAATTGTTCCAATCAATCCAACCTTACGACCTACCCCTTCTAAAATGGATTTGATCATATACGTAGTTGTCGTTTTTCCTTTTGTTCCCGTAATACCAATCACTTTTAACTTTTCTGCTGGATAACCAAAATAGGCTGCTGAAGTCATAGCCAGTGCATATCTGGTATCCTTTACACGAATTACTGTTAGATGGTTTGGGGCATCCACTTCCTTTTCTACAATAATTGCTGATGCTCCACTTTCTGCAACTTGCTCGATATACTGATGTCCATCAGACACTGCTCCACAAATACAAACAAATACGGAATCTTTCTCTACCTTGCGTGAATCGTAAGTCAGAGTGCTAATTTCAATTGCATCACTCCCCTGTACTACCTCATACTCCAATCGTTCCAATAACTGGCTTAATTTCATATATTTTTACCCTCCTGATGGAAACTCGTTTATCTCATATTTTACACGTTAATAGCATAGCATAAAAATTCTCATATCGCAAACCACTCCCAACTAGCTTTTACGACTGTTCTCGCATCATATAAAGCAATGCATTTACGATACAAGCTGCTATATTGCTTCCTCCTTTTCGTCCTCTTGCTACAATGGAAGGCGTATCTTCTAAGGATAAAATCAACTCTTTAGACTGTACAACATTTACAAATCCAACTGGAACAGCAATAATGCACTCTGGATTTATTTTTCCTTCTTTTATTAATTCATAAAGTCTTACTAAAGCAGTTGGAGCATTTCCAATAGCAAATATAACCTCCTGATTCAAATCTGCTGCTTTATCCATACTTGCTACTGCCCTAGTTGTACCGTTTTGCTTGGCATTTTCTATCACATCCTCGTCTGCCATAAAACAGAAAACCTCGCTTCCATATTTTGCAAGCTCTTTTTTATTAATTCCAGCCTTTACCATCTGTGTGTCCGTTACAATTGGAACACCTTTTTTTATCGCCTGCATTGCCTTGTGTATTACATCCTTAGAAAACACCAAATTTTTCGCATAATCAAAATCTGCACTTGTATGTATACAACGTTTAATTACAGGCTCTGTTTCTGGGGAAAATACTTGTTGTCCTAATTCCTCTGTTATAATTTCAAAGCTTCTTTTCTCTATTTCTGTTGGCAAAACTTTTTCCAATTCTATATTCATACTTACTAAACTCCTTTATTGCAATCTTTGCCCTATTCCACAAGTCACTCGATAAATTCGATTTGCTTCTTTTGCAAATGCACTGCACACTCTTCCTACAGCCTCACGATATTGTCTTTCATCTGGATCTATAGGAACGATTCCACATCCAACCTCATCACAAATAATCACTCTCTCTTTCTCTTGTTCTAAAAGAATAGAAATTAACTCCTCTAGTGTCCTATTCGCACTTAACCATCGTTTAATAAAACTATGGAACTTTTCCACTGCCTTAGCATCCTTAATTACTTCCAATTCACACGTTTCTCCACAAATCCAGTCTTTTCCTCTATAAATACTTTCGGCAAATCTTTTTTTTCCTTGAAAGCTTCCCCCCACAATTAAAATCTTCTCTCCTTGATTCATCTGTTTCTCCTTGATTTGTTTTTTCATTGTACAAGGAATTCCTGCCACAATTTCCTGTGTGTTTTCTGACATAAAGGCTAAAAATTGATTCAGTTCTCCCAATACCTTTAAATATTCCTCCATCTCTTTGGATGGGCAAGGTTCCAAAAAAACATCATTTGTTACAACAATCAAACACTTACATGTTTGAGCAAGTTTAAGGATTCCGTCCTTAAGTACTTGTAATACATCTTCTCCTCGGGTATTTTCCCCTCCATTCATATACATCTCATTTGCTGTTAGATTGGATACACATTCTAATAATACATATGCACTTTTAAGTTTTAGAGGATCTTTTTCTTTCTCATTCTCCTTTAAATGCCCTAGAAAATCTGTATGCCATTCTAATGTATGAAATCCTTTGCCCTCTCGCATTTTTTGATGTTTTCTAATCTTCTCCTCTATTTCCTCTCCTCCATGCATCATAGTGGCAATATAATAAAGTGGAGGTTTTGTTGAAGAATTATCCTGTATTTTGCATATCTTTTCATATTCAACACATATCCGTGCCTCTGCATACGCAGATTTTCCACTTCCACTTCCTCCAATAATTAACTCCATAATTCTACCAGCTTATCCTTCTTCTAAAATTTTATAAATTTCTTTCATATCTACGCTCGCTCGAATGATATCTGCTAATTTATCATACTGCTCTTCTTTGTAGGCTCTCCAATCTTTCACTGAAATAGAATCTATGCTATATCCTTTGGACTTAAGTACTCCTTGTAAAAATCCCTTCACTACCTCAGGCTCATCAAAAATCCCATGGATATAGGAACCATATACGTTGTTGCTTTGAGCTCCTCCATCCAAATCCAACAATGGAGTTCCTCCATAACGATTGGTTCTTCCCATATGTATTTCGTACCCTGAAAATTTTACACCCGAAAGTGCATGTAAGATTCCTTGTACATTTCCAAATTTTCCTTGTACTTGTATTTGTCTTTTTTCCTCATGAAAGATTGTCTTAATTGGAAGCAAATTCATTCCTTTTATAGTGCCTTTTTGTTCACTGCCTGTTGGGTCTGATATCTCTTCGCCTAACATTTGATAACCACCACAAATTCCAAATACAACCTTGCTATTTGCTGCATGCTGAAGTACCTTTGCTTCCAAACCATTTTCTCGCATCCACAAAAGGTCTTGTATAGTATTTTTACTTCCTGGAACAATGACCACATCTGGATTTCCAAACTCTCCTGCTGATTGTACATATCGTATTTCAATAAATTCAGATGCCTCCAAAGGAGCCATATCTGTAAAATTAGAAATTCTTGGAAGTCGTATCACTGCAATATCTAATAATGCTGGATGATTTTTTTTGTAAAATCGTTCGGATAAACTATCTTCCTCATCGATGTCCAAATGAAAATATGGGGTAACTCCTAACACTGGTATTTTTGTTTTTTCCTCTAGCATACGCAAACCAGGTTCTAAAATAGATACATCCCCACGGAACTTATTTATGAGTGTTCCCTTAATTCTTCTCTTTTCCTCTTCTTCTAAAAGAAGAATCGTTCCTGCAATCTGTGCAAATACTCCACCTCGGTCAATATCGCCTACAAGCAATACTGGAGCATCTACCAACTTTGCCATTCCCATATTAACGATATCATCTTTTTTAAGATTGATTTCAGCTGGGCTACCAGCCCCTTCTATTACAATAATATCATAATCCTTTTCCAACTGCTGATATGCTTCCATTATATATGGAATAAAAGAAGTTTTCTTCTTATAATATTCTACTGCTTTCATTGTCCCAATCGCTTTTCCATTGAGAATTACCTGTGAACCCACATCACTGGTTGGTTTTAGCAAAATAGGATTCATACACACCCTTGGCTCAATTCCTGCTGCCTCTGCCTGCATCACCTGTGCCCTTCCCATCTCAAAACCATCTTTTGTTATAAAGGAATTCAATGCCATATTCTGAGATTTAAAGGGTGCCACACGATATCCATCCTGTTTGAAAATACGACACAAGCCTCCCACAAGAATACTTTTCCCAACGTTAGACATTGTGCCTTGTATCATAATACATTTTGCCACTTTGTACACCCTCCTTTTCTTCTAAAATCTCATAAATTGCCTGAATTAACCTTTGATTTTCCTCTGGCAGTCGAACCGCTACTCGATACCACCCTTTTTCCAAGCCATCGTAATTCGAACAATCTCGAATCAGAATCTTCTTTTTCTTTAGTAGCTCAAATAAATCATATTTACTTTGAAATAGAATGTAATTTACTTTGGATTGCATTACTTGAAATCCCATTTCCTCTAACTGTTGCTCCATCCATTCCCTTTCATATTTTATCATTACTTTCGTATCTAGAATTCGTTCATTCTCACTAAGTGCGGCAATTCCTGCTTCCTGTGCTGGAGTAGAAACACCCCATGGCTGCCGAATCTTATAAATTTTTTCCACTAACACTTCATCAGAAGTGATTCCATAGCCCAAACGTAAACCTGGAATGGCATGAATTTTTGTAAATGCACGTAAAATAAATAGATAGCGATACTGTTTTGCCATAGAAACTGTAACCTTTTCCTGTTCTGTCGTTTCTAAAAAATCTACAAAACATTCATCCAACACAAGACGAATTTTCTTTTTCTCACATTCCTCTATAATTTTTTTTAAAAGAAAAATTGAAATAACCTGTCCAACTGGATTTGACGGAGAACAAAGAAATATCATATCGAGAGAATCATCTAAATATTCTAAGAAATCATCTTGAATACAAAATTTATCTTCTCTTCGTGTTTCATAATATTCCATATGACATTCTATGGCTTGTAGTGCTTGTTTATATTCTGAAAAAGCAGGAATGACTATCAAAGCTTTTGAAGGACGCTCTGCAAACACAATGGAGTAGATAAGATCTGCAGCTCCATTGCCCGCTAGAATTCCCTGCTTTGGAAAGTTTAGATACCTAGAGAGTGCCTCTCTCAATCTTCCACACCTACTATCTGGGTACATCTGCATTTGTGTAATACCTCTTTTAGCTGCCTCAATGACCTTTGGAGAAGCTCCCAAAGGATTGATATTTACAGAAAAGTCCAACATTCCTTCGTATGTATAAATATCGCCCCCATGTGTATATTCCATGTATAGTTTCCGTCCTTTCATTTAAATTTTATAGAACTAAGAATACTTTCAGTACTCCAAAAAAAATGAGCATTAAAACCGAAGTACTATACATCAATCTTCCCGCTCTAACGATATCTTCATTCTCAATTGGACGAAGATTTTCCCCTATAAATTCTTTTTCATACAATTTTCCAAAATAGGTTGCATTTCCTGCTAATTGCACCCCCAATGCCCCTGCACAAACGGATTCTGTCTGTGCCGAATTAGGACTTGCATGTTTTCTTCGATCTCTTCTATATATTTTCCAAGCCCCTTTTATAGAAAAACCTAAAAAACCAGCAGAAATTATCATAAACCACGCTGTAATTCTAGATGGCAAATAATTAAAAACATCATCTAGCTTCGCTGGCACTCTGCCAAAATAAATATATTTTTCATTCTTATAACCCAGCATAGAATCCATTGTATTTACAGCTTTGTATAAAAAACCAAGTGGGGCTCCTCCTAAAATCATATACAAAAGTGGAGCAGTTACTCCATCTGATGTATTCTCCGCTATGGTTTCAACTGTCGCCTTAATTACCCCTTCTGTTGTAAGTTCTTTCGTATCTCGTCCTACAATCATAGAAACAGCATTTCTAGCTCCATCTAAGTTTGATATCGCTAGCTGTTCATAAACTTTTTTACTTTCCTTAACAAGCCCTCTTGCAGCAAAAATTTGCCAACACCAAAAACTTTCCAAACAAAAAGAGAGGGCTGGATGAACCCTATCTGCTAACAAAAGTAAGCAAAATGGCAGGATATAAGAAAGTGCTGCTATGCAAATCCAAAGAATTGTTCCTGCCACAATAAGAGAATTCTTTTCCTTTCGAAAAAACTTTCTCAATACCTTCTCGCCATATGAAATTCCTCTTCCCATCCATTGCACTGGATGATAAATCCAATCAGGATCTCCAAATAAAAAATCCATAACAAATCCTACAAAACAAGCTGCAACTTTGGGCATCATATTTTTTCTACCTCTCTAAAAATCTCTTTTCCTGATTGCCACTCTTCTTTTTTTGCAATCATCAAAAATCCCTCTCCATTTTTTACTTGCCAATCATAAAAATTATGGCTTCCCTCCGCAAGCTCTGCTAAAGCAGCCATAATTGTTCCTCCATGAACTACAAATGCCACATGGTGGACATCTTCTTCTAAAAATCTATGCACAGAATCTTTAATGGCTTGTACACATCTTTCCCGAAATTTTTTAGGGTCTTCCCCCTCTGGAAATGGGATATTTCCACCAGAATCTAGCCACCTTAAATACTCTGGCTCTTCTTTTAATTCCTCATAAGTTTTCTGTTCAAATTTTCCAAAACAACATTCTCTAAGCCTAGAATCCTCTACCATTGATATATGAGGATACATAAGCTTAGCACTTTGAATACAGCGTTTCATTGGGCTTACTACCAAACGTTGTACACAAGGATATTCTCTATTTTTGCTATGAAACTCCTCTACTGCATGTAACGAAAGCTCTTCGTCTGTACTTCCAATATATTGTCCTTTTTCATTCCCTAATGTTTTAAGATGACGCAGCATAATAATTTTCATAGAAGCTTTCCTCCAAGTATGATTACCATCAATATAATCAACTCACAAACTTGTAAAAAATATCCAGCAATATCTCCCGTAGTTCCTCCAAACTGCTTTTTGCTAATCCATGCATAGTGTCCAAATACAAGAATGGCAGAAAAAACTGCGATTCCACCTAAAAGTACAGAACCATTCAAAAGAAAACTAGTTCCTAAAATTCCTATGACAGAAAATACAAACCAGACACACAACACATTTCTCACACGATTTCTTTTTGCCATTGCTTGAAATGTTTTCAATAGACCATTTTTCTTTGCTGATGGGAAAACCATAACAGAAATTCCACTTAACGAACGAGATAATATATAAAACTGGGCTATAATTCCTAATAACACTAGCCGATTTTCTGCTATTGGTAATTCACTCCATACCCCTACGGATAAGAGCAAAAAACAACATAAACTAATAAGTGCAAATGCACCAATATGAGGATCTTTTAAAATTTCAAGTTTCTTTTCCCTCTCTCCATAAGAACATAGTGCATCCATTGTGTCAATAAATCCATCTAAATGAATTCCACCTGTTATTATAATAGGCAAAATCGTCATAACAATTGCAAAAAACAGCGTTCCACATGCTGTATATTCTAATAATAACCATCCAACTAAAAATTGAATTCCTCCAACAAACATACCTGCAACTGGGAAAAAACACATAGCATATTTCATACTTTCTTCATCCCAATTCACTTTAGGAACTGGAATTCTTGTATACATAGCCAATGCTATAATGAATGCCCTACAAAGATTCATCTCTATCTTCTCCCTGCTCAAAGTCTTCATATTGTTCTACTTGTATTTCTTCAAATGTATGCATCTGATGATAAACAGAAAGTGCCATATCAAGGAGTGGAAAAATAGCAACTGCACCACTTCCCTCGCCTAAAGACATCCTGCAATCTAAAAATGGTTCATATCCCAATGCCTCTAATACCATGCCTCCAGCAGGCTCTGCTGAACGATGAGAAGGAAGTAAATAATTTTTCACTTCTGGTATTATTGAAATTGCACACAAAGCTGCAACAGAAGAAATTAAGCCATCAATGACAACTGGAATTCGATATATAGCTGCTCCTAAAAACATTCCTGTCATTCCAGCAATATCAAGTCCTCCAACTTTCGCAAGAACATCAATTGGATCCTTTGGATTTGGCTTAAGTAACTCAATTCCTTTCTGAATTGCCCCCACCTTTCTTTCCAATCCATCATTACAAAGCCCTGCTCCTCGTCCAGTTACTTCTTTTGGATTTTTTCCAAGTAATACAGAAAGAACAGCGCTGCTTGTTGTTGTATTTCCAATTCCCATCTCTCCAGTTGCTAAAATCTGATATCCATCCTTCGCCAATTTTTCTACCAACTGTATTCCTACTAAAATTGCACGCTCTGCTTCTTCTCTGGACATGGCTGGTTCTTCTGCAAAATTATGCGTTCCATACATGACTTTGTATTCAGGAGCTGTCACACCATCCACATCCGAAATCATTCCAATGTCAATGGGGTAAACATCTACTCCTGCTGCTTCTGCCATAAAGCAAACACTTGCAGCATGTTCGGTAAAATTTTTTGCCACAATAGCTGTGACTTCCTGTCCAGTCTGTGTGACACCTTCTTTTACTACTCCATTATCTGCACAAAAAATTACCAAGCCTTTTTTCTCTAATTTATACTCTGCATTTCCAAAAATTCCTGCCATTTGCACAACTGCATCTTCCAATTTTCCTAAGCTATGTAATGGCTTGGCAATCTTTCCCCATCTTTTTTTGGATTGTTCCATTGCTTCTTGACTTACTGGTACAATATTCTTTAATACTTTTTGTAATTCCACCGATTATTTCTTCCTTTCTGCAAATATTTTGCACTGTTGAACAAATCGCTTTGCAAACTCTGGACAAGAGGGATAATACAAGTGTGGATACCCTGCAAACAATGTTCCTTTTGCATGAATACACTCCCACCTTCTCTTTCCATCGGGCTTTACTGCAATACAAGATTCTCCATTCATTTCGCTATCCCAGTAATGAAATTCATGTCCTTTGATAGACTCACCTTTTTTTAAGTATATGCTATCCATTTCCTCGTTTAATGAAATCTCTACATAACCAAATCGGACCAATTTCCCTGTTGGGTAGGATTTTCCAGATATTACTCCTACGAAAGGATATTCTTCTCCATCTTGCCCCTTAATTGCTTCCTCTAGATACATAAATCCTCCACATTCTGCAATACATGGCATCCCTTCTTGAATGAATTTTGCAATCTGTCTTTGCAACATTCGATTCTGTGATAAAGCAGGCAAATAAAGTTCAGGATAGCCCCCTCCTAAGAGAATCCCTCCTACATTATCTGGCAATTTCTTGTCATGAAGTGGACTAAATGGTACCAACTGACACCCTTCCTGCTCCAAAACTGTTAAATTTTCTTTGTAATAAAAACAAAAAGCCTCATCTTTTGCAATGGCAATGCGTACTTCCTTTTCTTTCTCTTCTCTGCGTTGTAGACAATCTGTTTCTAGCTCTTTCGCTTCATTTGCTATTTTGATAATTTGTTCCAAATCCACCGTTTGTGCAGCAATCTGCCCTGCTCTCTCTAGCTGCTCTTTGATTCCTATTAATTCCTCTGGTGTGGTCAAACCTAAATGTCTGCTTTCAAAATGAAAAGAATCATCATTTGGCAAATATCCTACTACAGAAATATCTAAATTTGCCTTTTGGAATTCTTTCTCAAGCATTGCTTTCATTCTTTTATAAAGTCCTGAAGAAACCTTATTTAATAGAACTCCTTTGATTCTGCTATTTTCTCGAAATTGTGCCATCCCTTGTATAACTGCCGCCAAAGAAAGTGCAGTCCCATGAGCTGGGACAACAAGAATTACAGGCATCTGAAGTTTGCAGGCAACGTCATAAGAGCTGGATTGTTCTGTATCCAATTGCATTCCATCATAAAATCCCATAACACCTTCTGCGATAGCTAAATCCAGCCCCTTCATATGACGAACAAATGAATCTCTTAACTGCTCTTCCTTTGAAAAGAATAAATCTAGATTTAAAGAGTCTATTCCCAGCACTTTTTTATGAAACATTGGGTCAATATAATCTGGTCCACATTTACATGCTCCAATTTTCCTTCCTGCCAGTTTAAATGCTGACATCAATGCACAAGCTGCCACTGTCTTCCCACTTCCACTTGCAGGAGCTGACAAGAGTATTCTTGGAATTTTATTTTGCATATTCATCGCCTCCAGCTGAAATAATCCACACAGGATTCATCCCTGTCATTAAATGATACTGACCAATTTCAGAGGAACGTGCTGTCATAAGCTGAACGACCTCTACATCTTTTAGCAACTGATTCTTGAGAACTTTTACAATCTCTCCTAAAGTCTCTAGAGCAATTGCATTGATTACGATACGAACTTGAGGATTCTTATTCAATACAAGTTTTAAAATCTCCTCTAAATATCCTGAGCTTCCACCAATAAATACATGGGTAGGGGCTTCTAATTCTTCCAAAATTTGTGGTGCTTCTCCCTCTATAATTTGAACGTTAGAAGTTTTAAATTTTCTTCGATTTTGTTTTAGAAGTTCGATTGCTGCTTCCTTTTTTTCAATGGCATATACACGCACTCGTTCTCCCGATAATGCTGCCTCTATGGAAACAGAACCAGTTCCTGCCCCGATATCATAAACCACCGCATCCCTAGTCAATTGCAGCTTTGCTATACTTACTGAACGAACTTCTGCCTTGGTCATAGGAACACGTCCTCGAATAAAACATTCATCTGAAATATGAGAGCTTATTTTCTGTGATGGACATGGATTTTCAATCATTGCAACACAAAGTCCTTCAAAATCTTCTGCCGTAAATTTATGAAAATATCCTGACATTATCCGCTCTTTTTTATAACCTAAATATGTTCCTAAATGAATCTTAACCTGATTCATATCAAATTCTTCTAATTCTTTTAAGATTCTTTCTCCTGATTTTCTTCCCGAAAGCAATAAAAAAGTTTTCTTATGCGTATCTATGGTACGTATAAAATCCGTTTCCTTTCCATGCAAACTTAGAAATGCTGCATCTTCCCAAGAAACATGTAATTTTGCCGCCAATGCAATTACAGAAGAAACTCCTGCTTCTACAATCACCTCATATTGTTCGTTCTGTTTATCTAACAATTCCCAAAGGTGTTTTGCTCCACTGTAAAATCCTGTATCTCCTGAAAATACAATTACTACTTTTTTATATTCTGGGTGCGCCTCAAGGAAAGAAATAATATTCTCTGCTTGATATTCCCTATAAATAAAACAATCACAAGCATGTACTTCCATCGCTAAGTCAATCATACGACTTGCTCCAATTAAACAATCTGTCTGCTGTAATAATTGTAGAGTCTTTAATGTAACTGTATCTGGTGTACCAATTCCAATGAGATGAACACAACGCTTTTGCTCCATATTATACCCCTTTATATCCTCTTGGAGTGACCATATACTCCCCAATCTGTTTTGTAGAAGAGTTCCCAATGTATACTGTAGTAAACATATCTGTTTTTGTATTTTTCAATTCCCCAAGACTTAAAATTTTATATGATTCCTCCTCACGGCCAATATTTCGCACAATCCCACAAACTGTATCAGCTGCTCGGTATTTCAAAATCCTTTCACAAGCTAAGCGAAGGTAATCTGATCGCTTTTTGCTTGATGGGTTATATAGGCAAATGACAAAATCTGCTTCTGCCGCCGCATCTAAACGTTTTTCTATTTGCTCCCATGAAGTTAATAAATCACTCAAACTTATCACTGCAAAATCATGCATCAAAGGTGCTCCTAATACGGCTGCTCCTCCTGTTGCTGCCGTGATTCCTGGAATTACTTCCACCTCAACTTGTGGGTACTTATCTCCTAACTCATACAGCAATCCTGCCATTCCATAAACTCCAGCATCTCCACTGCAAACCATGGCTACATCTTTGCCTTTCATTGCCTCTTCAAATGCTAATTTGCACCGTTCCACTTCCTGTCTCATTGGTGTACTAACATATTCTTTTTCTGGGAATTCTTTCTGAATCAATTCAATATAGACTGTATATCCGACTATAACAGGACAACTACTTAAAACCTTTTTCGCTTGAATTGTCATCTGTTCTCCTGCTCCAGGCCCTAGTCCAACTACATATACTTTGCTCATTTTTCTACTCCTTTCCGAAACTCTGTTGTAAATTCAGGGTCATACAACTTTGATCTTTCATATTCGCCTTCTAATACTCGCCCAACTATAATTAATGCTGTTTTTTTCACATCGTTCCTCCTAGCTGTTTCCTCAAGTGTTTCTACTGTACAGCGAAGAACCTTTTCCTCTGGCCACGTTGCTTTATACACAATTGCTGCTGGTGTATCTGGTGTATATCCACCGTCTATAAGTTCCTTTGACAGCTCTCTTAACAATCCTGTACTAAGAAATACAACCATTGTGGATTGATGTGCTGCAAATGCTCGAATGCTTTCTCTTTCTGGAACTGGTGTACGTCCAGCCATACGTGTAATGACAACAGACTGTGACACAGAGGGCAGTGTATACTCTGTCTGTAATGCCGCTGCTGCCCCACTAAAAGAACTTACTCCTGGGCATATTTCATATGCGATTCCTTTTTCCTTTAATGCATCCATTTGTTCTTGAATTGCACCATATAAACAAGGATCTCCTGTATGTAAACGAACAATTTCCTTTCCCTCTTGAGCTCCACGATAGAAAACTTCTAACACTTCCTCTAAAGTCATTTCGGCACTATTCCATATTTCACAATCTTCTCTACAACGCAAAAGCAATGCTGGATTTACAAGGGAACCTGCATAAATCACAATATCCGCACTTTTTAATAACTGATCGCCACGAACGGTAATCAAATCCTCTGCCCCAGGCCCTGCACCTACAAATGTAATCATTACACCTCTCCTTTCTGACTTTTTGCTACCAAAATAGAATAATAACTCGGTTTATCTGGAATTTCCTCTGCTGATTGATATACTTTTTCTCCGTCCATACCGCAATTTTCAACCATCTGTACATCCAAGCCCTCTTGTAACAATAACTCTCGAACTACAGAAATCTTCTTACCAGTCTTCATCAAAACCTTTGTTCCTGATAAAGACAGACCTTCTTCTATTTGATAGGATGCTGGAAGAATATGCAGCTCATCACTATTTTCTACAAGGGAGCAATCTAGCTTTGCCGCCACTGCACAAAAAGAAGGAACTCCCGGAATTAATTCTGTACGATATCCTAGCCTTTTTAATCGTTTATGGATATACATACATGTAGAATAGACCGTAGGATCTCCCAAGGTTAAGAATACGATATTCTCTCCAGCATTTATAATTTTTTCCACTTCCTTCGTACCCAAATCATGTATAGCTGCTAATCTTTCCTTATCCTTTATCATAGGCATTGGCAATAACAGTATCTTTTTTTGTTCTACTTCTGGAAGTGCCTGACTTGTAATGGTATACGCTACACAGGAATTCAAATATTCTTTTGCTTCATTAACTGTCACAACCTTTGGTTCCAAAAGGCTTACATCTGAGATTGGAACTGCAAGTATTTTACTATCCTGTATGATACGTACTGCTTTTAATGTAAGTAACTCTGGATCCCCAGGACCAATTCCAACTCCTATAAATTTACCTTGCATCACTTTTTACCCTCCTTGACTTGCTCCCACAAACCTTGTGCATCTTTTGTCATTCCTAAAATCCCATCTTCCATGGAAAACATAATTGCTCCTATTTCAAGCTCTTCGCCAGCCCTATTTTTTAAATAAAACTGCATTCTATCCATGATGGTATTCATCACCTGCTGTAAAATTTGCTCTTCTTTTAAAATTTCTATAGCTTCATTTGTATTGATACATTGCATCAGTTTACAGATGCTCTCCTTTTTCGCCCCTGCCATTGCTGCATGTGAAGCCAATACTTCCATCCTGCAATCTGCTTGTCTTGAATGGGTATTCATCACTCCTGCTGCCAATTTGATAAACTTACCCACATGTCCTATAAGTAGCAGCTTTTTTATTCCCAATAGTTTTGCATAATCAATTGTTTCTCCAATATAATTGCTACATTTTACTGCTGTATCTAAATTCATGCCTAATTCGCCTTGCAAAAACTCTATCCCATAATTTCCAGGTACAACACAACACAGGGAGCATCCATTCTCTTTTTGCACCTTCATCTCTATATAAATCGTATCTGTTAATGCTTTTTCGCTCATAGGCTCTACAATTCCACTTGTTCCAAGAATGGAGATTCCCCCCTCAATTCCTAATCTAGGATTAAACGTTTTTTTCGCAAGATGAATCCCTTCTGGAACAGAAATTTGTACTTTTACGCCCCCTGTATATGCATATATTTTACAGATTTCCTCCACTGCCTCTTGAATCATACGTCTTGGAACTTTATTGATAGCTGGCATACCAATCTTTTGTTCTAATCCCAGTCTTGTTACTCGTCCTACACCAAGACCACCGTCAAGAGAAAAACTGTCACTTTTTTCTACTGTTGAGAAAATTAAAATCCCATCTGTTACATCAGGATCATCTCCGCTATATTTTCTTATGGCACAACAAACTGATGTAGGAGTCATAGAAATTTCTTCCACATCCAAATATAGGAGAATCCCTTTTGGTGTCATCAATTGCACTTGATGAATTTCCTCTCCCGATAAAAGCATTTGGACGGCTGCCTTTGTTGCCGCTGCAGCACAGCTTCCTGTAGTATATCCGTATCGCAAGCCCGAACGTGTTTTTCCTATTTCCTTATTTCTATCCATCGCTATCCCTTTGCTACCTGAAGATGTTCTTCAAATATTTGTCGAATCTTTGGAAATTCTCCAAGACCTTTTAATAGAACTCTAACTTCATATCCAGCATCTCTTATCACTTGCTTCCATGAATCTTCTTCCCCAGCCATATCATTTTTTGCATGCTCTCCTGCAACAAGCATAAATGCCAATAATACAACTTTTTTCTTTTCAGATTTTTCGAGTTTATTCATTACATCTTGAAGTTCTGGAAAACTTTCCACTGTTCCAATATATACATTTTCATGTCCTAATGCGTGAAAGGTATATTCTAACATTGGATAAGAGGCATTTGCATAATGATCCGAACCATGCCCCATCAGTACCAACATTTCATCTTGGGAAAGTTGTATTTCCTCTACAATAGCTTTGACCACTTTTTTATAATCATCTACCTCACTAAGTAACGGAGTGCCAACAGCAATACTCTTGAAGCTATCCTGATATTCTTTCATATCTTCAAGCATATTGTCATTTTCAATTCCATTGATAATGTGGGTTGGCTGAATCAAAATCTCTTCTATCCCGTCTTCCTGCATACGTTTTAAAGCCTCTTTCACTGTATCTACATGTATTCCATACACATGTTTTAATTTTCGAATAATCATTCCACTTGTAAATGCACGATAGACCTTATATTCTTCAAACTTTCTTTGTAACTCCTGCTCGATTACCTCAATCGTTTTTTCCATCGTGTCGAGATGACTTGTTCCAAAGCTTACTACAAGAATTCCTTTTCTTTTCATCTTTACAATTCCTTCCTATCTTCTGTTGATTTAAAATTTATTGGGAAATATATTTTATAAATAAGAAATGAAGGAGAACTCTCTAAAGAAATGTAAACTCTCCCTTGTGACTCATTTTTCTGGAATTTTCCCATCCAGATGCCACAAAACAGAATTGTGTTTGCAGCATACCTAATTATATTCCCGTAATTTTCAGATCCCTTTAAAAGTGAATATTCTGACTTAGGTATCATCGCTTTGCTTCGCCTTCCCACAAATTCTCTTGCAGTGACATCAATGAAGCATCACTCCTCCAATACAGCAACGGGTATTGTGCAGGACTCTCACCTGACTTCCTCAAGACAACACATCTGGTTGTCTATAATCTTTTAAAGGTATGCTAGATCTGAATCTCTATTTTAATATTCTATCCCTTTTCTTGCAGTTATTCCTTTGTCAAAGGGATGTTTTACTTTACATATTTCTGACACATAGTCAGCTAAAGACACAAGCTCTTTGGCTGGGTCACGTCCTGTTAAAATAACTTCCAATTCTTTTGGCTTCTTCTCAAGGAATAAAACTGCTTCTTCTTGAGGAATAAAACCATAGCGATACGCTGCCATAAACTCATCCATCACCAAAACATCGTATTGCCCCTTGGAAATTTCTTCACATATCTGATTCCACAATGATTGATAAAGTGCTTTCACTTCCTCTTTCTCTTGATTCGAAAGTGACCAAACAAAACCATAGGATTTAGGTAAATGGATGACATCTATCCCATCGATTTTATCTAAAATAACCAGTTCACCTGACTCCTCTGTTTTTAGGAAACGTGCAAATAATACCTTCATTCCAACTCCTGCTGCACGAACTGCAAGACCAATGGCTGCCGAAGTCTTCCCCTTTCCATCTCCACAATAGATATGAATCAATCCCTGCTCCATGTTTCTTGTCTCCTTTTTTAATCTCAATTATTCTATCATAGTTTTTTTAGCAACGCAATCTGTGGCATACTCCTCCAACTGCTTTCGCACCTCTTGTAATTCCATTCCCTCTTCTTTTGGTCTTCCTATAATTACGAGAGTTGCGTTTACTTCTTTTGCCGCTAACAATTTTTCTTCAAATCCACCTGTTTTCCCTGATTCTTTCGTTACAAAATATTTCCCCTGTATTTGCCTTAGTACTGCTAGATTCATTTCCATTGAAAATGGACCCTGCATTGCTATTAAATGCTTCCCTTCAAATCCTAGAGAAATTGCTTTATCTACGGATTCTTTTACAGATAATACTCTGGCAAAACAACGTTCTTTATAATTTTTTAGTTCTGTATATAACTCCAACTCTTTACTTCCTGTTGCAATGAGTACATTTCCATCCGTCTTATTTAAATACAAAACTGCCTCTTTCACAGAATCTACTATGACAACCCCCTCCTGTGAAAACTCCACATCATCATTTTCTTTTCGTAAACAACGGATATAAGAAATTCCTTGCTCTTTGCATGCACTTTGGATATTTTGAGTTACCTCAACTGCAAATGGATGTGTTGCGTCAATCACCAATGCCGTATTCTTCTGCTTAAAAAATTCTCGCATCTTGGTTTGATTCATTCTTTCACTATTGACACAAATTCCTTTATTCTCACTTAATAAACTCCCCCCATATTCTGTTGCTGTATTTACAATACAAGGAAGTCCTAAATTTGCCGCATCTTGTGCCAATATCCTGCCCTCTGTCGTTCCTGCAAAAATAACTACAGTTTGTTCCATCTTCTTCATCTTCTTTCTCTTTTCTTTTTCTGCTTTTATGTTTCAGTATCATATCATATCTTATTATGATATACTAGGAAAGAAACGAAACTTTTGAAATGCAACGGGAGATATTTATGAATCAAAAGAAAGACATTATTATTTTTAGCTTTACTCCTTCTGGAACACAACAAAATCAACGTATTAAATCGTTCCTTCTTGCAGAAGGCTTTACAGTTATGAGTTTTACCTCTTCTCGTTATGCAAACGAAGAGATACTCCCTCTCCCTAAAAATCCTAAGGACTTTATCAAATCCGTTTGGGGCAGTTGTGACTTTCTTTTTATTGGTGCAGCAGGAATTGCCGTACGTTATATCGCTCTTTCTGTTCATGATAAATTTACTGATTCTGCAGTTGTTGTAATGGATGAAAAAGGGAACTACATCATTCCACTTCTGTCAGGACATATGGGAGGTGCTGTTACGCTTGCAAACAAGATTTCGTCCTTAACAAAAGCCATTGCAATACATACTACAGCCACAGATGTGCAAAATGTGTTTGCTGTTGATGTATTTGCAAAGAAAAATTCTATGATAATTTCAGATCGAACGCTTGCCAAAGAAATTTCTGCTGCTATTTTGCGAAATGAGCCTATTGGCTTTTATAGTGACTCCCCCTTATATTCATGGGATGAATCACTTCCTGCCGAACTATTTTATTGTAAAACGGAAACCGAACTTCAAAAGTATCCTTATGGAATTTGTATTTCCCATAGAAGTATACATATGGTTCCTTCCAACACAAACATTCTTACTTTAGAACCAAAAAACATTACTTTAGGTATTGGATGCCGAAGAGGAGTTCCTTTCTCTAATGTAGAAACAGCATTTCTTTCAGCAATCCAAATGCTAGATATTTCTCCATTGGCAATTGAAGCACTTGCAAGTATTGATATAAAAAAAGAAGAGCCTGCACTTATCACATTTAGTGA
Source organism: Candidatus Ruminococcus intestinipullorum (assembly GCA_018883985.1). Lineage (GTDB taxonomy): Bacteria > Bacillota > Clostridia > Lachnospirales > Lachnospiraceae > Mediterraneibacter > Mediterraneibacter intestinipullorum_A. The sequence continues at coordinate 48,208 of JAHLFA010000006.1, forward strand.
GAAGTACAACCTCCCTTTTTTCACCTACAGTTCAGACGAATTGAAACGTACTCAGATTCACAGCTCTGGTTCCAAGTTCGTAAAACAAGTGACTGGTGTAGACAATGTTTGCGAACGTTCTGCTATCTTTCATTGTCCTAATGGCCAAATTCTTCTTCCAAAAAGGATTTACGATAAAGTAACGATTTCCTTAGCAGAACGTCCTTTACACTTAACATTTTCTTAGTATATCGGGGGTAATAGCATGACACATAAATTCCTACAATTTTTAAAACCTTTTACCGTACTTCCTGCTCTGCTTATGCTTTGCTTAATCTTTGGTTTCTCCAATCAAGATGGGAAGACCTCCAGTGGACTTAGCCAAAAAGTAAGCATTGAAATCGTTCGCACTCAAGATACCTTACTGGAAAAAAATTATACAGAAAAAGAAATTATTTTCCATGCAAAAACAATTGAATATGGCGTACGAAAACTTGCACATATTACAGAATACTTTTTCCTGGCACTGCTCGTCGCACTTCCGCTCTATACATATCATGTTAGAGAACGGAAATTATTTGTACTCACTCTGCTTCTTTGTATTGTATGTGCCTCATTTGATGAATTTCATCAATTTTTTATATCTGGAAGAAGTGCTAGGGTTACGGATGTGTGTATTGATTCCATTGGAATCTTTATTGGAAGTGCTATGTTTACAATGTTTTCCACAAAGCTTTCAAAATTTAGGTAACTTTTCTTCCTAACTCAAATTTTCTTAACATTTTAATGCAAATAAAGGATATGCCCGCAATCCCAATGGTTAACATAGGAACTGAAATCCAAGCTGGGATTGCTGTGGCTTCTACATACTTTTTATAGAAATCCAAAAATAAAATATGAATAAAATAAATACCAAATGAACACGAACAACAAGAATCTATTCTTCTCTTCCATGAATCGCTTAATCCAAGGACGAGTTTCTTACAGCGAATCATATACAGAAAAAAGGTAATCGCTGCAATAACAATCAGTGGACACCCATACTCTAAAATTCTCTCATAATGTTCCCCGATACTGTAAGAAATCTTCCATGTAAGTATACAAATGAATAAAATAGATATCCCAAAAATTCCTCCTGTCACTTTCTGGGAAACTGGTATTTTGTCTTTATATTTCATAAGATAATATCCTATAAATACGTAATATGTATACACACGGTCTCCTATCAAAGGCAAATCATAATAGGCTTCTCCATGTTGCAGGGATACGATGTAATTAAAAAGTACGGCTCCTGTAACAATCAACAACAGTGCCTTTTCTTGATTTTGATTCATTCCTCTACACATAATTTGTAGAAAAGGGAGTACAAAATATATGGGTATCATTGCATACAAATACCATAGATGTGGCTCTGTAGGAACATATAAAATTTCTTTAATATCATAAGGAGTTTTCATAAAGTATACGTTCCAAAAATAATAAATTCCACTCCATACTACAAGAGCAAGAAAAAAACGTACCAATCGCTGCATATGCTTTTGTAGGCTTTCATTCCTCCCTAAAAGTAATGCTCCCGAAATCATAAAAAAACAAGGTACACTGACTCTCGAAACTGTATCTAAAACTAATGCAAATACATATTCTCCTCCTTGAATTTCAGGAAATGCCCTGCATATATAATTGGTTACATGTATCATAATGACCATAAAAAATGAGAGCATTCTTATGATTTCCAAGTTGTAATTCTTTTCGCTCATTTCTTTTGTTCCTTTTCATTTCTAGTATTTATAACTCCCACGTCAAACAAAGAAATTTGTTCTGGTGTAGAAATATGGCAAAGTTTCGCTGTACGCACCCCCACTAATCGAATTGGCTCACCTGTCCAAATCTCCTCAAATAATCTACATGCTTCCTGATACAAAATCCTTTGGTCATTGGTAGCCTTTTGCAATTGTTTTTGGTGAGAAAACTTACGAAAATCATGATACTTTATTTCTACACTAACCATACTTGCCTTTTTTTCCAACTTCTCCATTCGACTTGCAACTCCTTTAGACAATACATCCAGTATGGGATATATCTCCTCCAATGTTTCTGCATCTGACGAAAGAGTTATCGATTTTCCAACTCCTTTTGCATCTACTTGCTCTGCTTGTATATGGGAGCGGTCAATTCCATTTGCATATTCCCAGAGAACCTTTCCATGATTTTTTAAATGCAACATAACCAAATCTATATCTGCTTTTGCTAAATCTCCAATTGTTTGTATTTCTAATTTTTTCAAAGCTTCTACACTAGAATGCCCTGCCATATAAAGTTCTGAAATAGGAAGTGGCCACATCTTCTCTGAAATTTCATGTGGAAATAATGTATGTATTTTATCTGGTTTTTCAAAATCAGATGCCATCTTTGCCAAAAGCTTATTGGTAGAAATTCCAATATTTACTGTGAAACCAAACCTTGATTTTACAGTATTTTTTATTTCTAAGGCTAAATCCATTAAAGAAGAATAGCCTTTTAAAACCTCTGTCATATCTATGTAACATTCGTCAATACTAAATTGCTCAATTTTATCTGTAAATGTACCTAAATATTCCATTAACTGTCTACTCTTATCACGATACATCTGATAATCAGGGGCTGCTGTAACTAAATTGGGACACTTACGAAAGGCATTCGCCACAGGTTCCCCTGTACGAATGCCATATTTCTTTGCCAAAATGGATTTTGCTAACACCACCCCATGACGGGATTTTTGATCCCCTCCTATTATGGAGGGAATCTTACGCAAATCCTGTTTTTCACCATTCTTTAATTGTTCTACTGCTGTCCAGCTTAAAAATGCTGAATTTACATCTATATGGAATATGACATGTGTCATGCAGTAATCTGTCCTTTCACATTCGCTACTAATGTGCCATCTTTATCATCTAACAAAATTTGATCGCCTCTGCCAACATTTCCCTCTAAAATTAACTTGGCTGCTAGTGTTTCTACATGTTTTTGTAAATATCTCTTCAAAGGTCTTGCTCCATACATTGGCTCATATCCACCTTCAACTATCAAATCTTTTGCAGCTTGTGTAAGCTCAATAGACAATTCTTTTTCTGTTAAACGTCTGTTCACATCTTGAATTAACAAATCAATAATTGCATGAATTTTGTCTTTCGTCAATGGTTTGAACATAATTATTTCATCCAATCGATTTAAAAACTCTGGTCTGAAATGTGCTCGAAGCTCATTCATCACCATTTCCTGACTTGCTTCTTGTATTGTTCCATCTTCTTGAATACCTTCCAACAAGTAATTCGCTCCAATATTAGATGTCATAATCAAAATCGTATTTTTAAAGTCTACGGTACGACCTTGAGAATCCGTAATACGTCCATCATCCAATACTTGAAGTAATACGTTAAATACATCTGGATGTGCTTTTTCAATCTCATCAAATAGGACAACGCTGTATGGTTTTCTTCGTACTGCTTCTGTTAATTGTCCACCTTCATCATATCCTACATATCCTGGAGGTGCTCCAATTAATCGAGATACGGAGTACTTCTCCATATATTCACTCATATCAATACGAACCATATTGTTTTCATCATCAAACAGACTCTCCGCTAATGCTTTTGCAAGCTCTGTTTTTCCAACTCCAGTAGGACCTAGGAATAAGAAAGAACCGATTGGTTTTGTTGGATCTTTGATTCCTGCTTTTGAACGAATAATTGCCTCGGTTACTAACTCCACTCCTTCATCCTGTCCAATTACTCTTTTATGCAATTCATCTGCTAGATGGAGTGTCTTATTTCTCTCACTTTCATTTAATTTCGCAACTGGAATTCCTGTCCATCTAGAAATAATTCGAGCGATTTCTTCATCGGTAACTGCCTCATGCACTAAAGTGAGTTCTTTTGCCTTTACTCTTTCCTCTTCTTCCTCTAATTGCTTCTGTAATTGTGGCAATCGACCATACTGAAGTTCAGCTGCTTTATTCAAATCATACTCTCTTTGTGCTTTTTGTATTTCTTTATTTACCTGCTCAATCTCTTCTCGAATTTTTTGTACACGCTCAACCGATGTTTTCTCATTCTCCCACTGTACCTTTTTACCTGCATATTGCTCTTTCAAGCCAGCTAACTCTTCTTGAAGATGTTCTAAGCGTTCTTTGCTAAGTCTATCCTCTTCTTTTTTCAACGCTTCTTCTTCAATTTCAAGCTGCATAATACGGCGTCGCATTTCGTCCAACTCGGTTGGCATGGAATCCAGCTCGGTCTTAATCAATGCACAAGCCTCATCTACCAAATCAATGGCTTTATCTGGAAGAAAACGATCTGAGATATAACGATGAGATAATGTTGCTGCGGCAACCAATGCACTATCTGTAATTTTCACTCCATGGAAAACCTCATAGCGTTCTTTCAATCCACGAAGTATGGAAATTGCATCTTCTACCGTTGGTTCTTCTACCATAACTGGCTGGAAACGTCTCTCTAGTGCTGCATCCTTCTCAATATACTGACGATATTCATCTAATGTGGTTGCACCAATACAATGCAATTCACCTCTCGCCAACATAGGTTTTAACATATTTCCAGCATCCATGGCACCATCTGTTTTTCCAGCACCTACAATTGTATGCAACTCATCAATAAACAAAATAATCTTTCCATCACTTTGTTTTACTTCTTCTAGAACTGCTTTTAGACGCTCTTCAAATTCTCCTCGGTATTTTGCTCCAGCAACTAATGCACCCATATCCAATGAAAAGATTGTTTTATCTTTCAATCCCTCTGGTACATCTCCACTTACGATTCTTTGTGCCAACCCTTCGACTACCGCTGTTTTACCAACACCTGGTTCTCCAATTAATACTGGATTGTTTTTTGTCTTACGAGATAAAATACGAACTACATTTCTGATTTCTTCATCTCTTCCAATCACAGGGTCTAATTTTTGTTCCCTTGCTCTATCTACTAAATCCTGTCCGTATTTATTTAAGGTATCATACGTAGCCTCTGGATTATCACTTGTAACCCTTTGATTCCCTCTGACTGTGGATAGTGCATGTAAAAAACCTTCTCTGCTAATCCCAAATTCTTGGAATAATTTCTTCATATCACGGCTTGCGTATTTTAATAAAGATAGAAACAAATGCTCGACAGAAACATATTCATCTCCCATCTGCTTTGATTCATCTTCTGCATGAATGAGGACGTTGTTTAAATCCTGTCCCATGAATACCTGTCCACCTTGTACCTTAGGACGCTTGTTCAACATCTCCTCAACTCTATTTACAAATAATGTTCCTTGTATACTCATCTTCTCTAATAATTTCATGATTAAACTATCATCTTGCATCAAGAGAGCATACATTAGATGTTCTTGTACCAATTCTTGATTTCCATATTCATAAGCATACTTTTGACAATCCTGTACAGCCTGCATGGATTTTTGTGTAAATTTATTTATATTCATAGCATACTCCTCCCTTGTTAACTGTTTCCCTTGTTCTAGTAGTAATATAGCAACTATTATTAGCCACGTCAAGGGTTGAGTGCTAATTTTTTTCTTTTCTGATGTCAGATGTTCACAGCCATACTATCCAAAGCGTTCCTGCTGATACTCTTCATTTCCTCGCCTCATTTTAATTCTTTTTTGTGTTGTATATGTATTCCGATATGTCCAACTCCTAAGATTATCGTGGCACCTAAAAGCCATACAACTTTTCCATATATTCCAAGCAAGAAAAAGGAAATTACAGGCAATGTTGCTCCAGCAAGCGGAACACCTATAAAATTGCTATAAAAATCGGATTGTTTGCGCTCGCTGTGAAAATAACGTATCTACCAACATTCGTACATTGCCATTAACGCAAAAGCTCCAATAAGCCACCAAGTCCAATTTGACCAACTATGAAAATTAAAATCATCAAATATTAACACACATATTGTAGTCAAAAATTCACCTATCCGTTCAAAAAACAATAATATTTTATTTTCA
>JAHLFA010000042.1 GCA_018883985.1 Candidatus Ruminococcus intestinipullorum
TTGGGGACGTAGTAAAATTGAATTTTACTACGTCCCCAATTCAACTATAACCTGTCCCATTCTGCTTCTTTAAATCCTACTAAAACTTGTTCTTGCGTCACAACAATTGGACGTTTTACAAGCATTCCATCTGTCGCAAGCAATCTCAATTGCTCCTCTTCACTCATTTCAGGTAATCTATCTTTCAACTTTAATTCTTTATATAAAAGCCCACTTGTATTGAAGAATCTCTTAAGTGGAAGTCCACTTTTTTGATACCACTCTTTCAATTCTTCATATGTTGGATTTTCCTCTTTTATATCTCTAACTTCAAATTCCTTTCCATGCTCCTGTAACCACTTTTGTGCTTTCTTACAAGTAGTACATTTTGGATAATATACAAACAACATTTTTCTTCCTCCATCCTATCGTTCATGTTTGCTATTAATATAATCTGAATATCACGAAATTTCAATATCCAGTTTTATCTTCTCATAATTTTTATAAAGAAAAATGTACAAAAATTCATACGTATCTTGTCAATTGCTCTGTTTATGTTAGAATAGAACACAATGGTATTTCTAATTTAAAGATATAAGTTGCATAGATAAAATAAGAGGAGGAACTTAAACATGCATTGTGTCAGAAAAATAACAGAAGATTTATACTGGGTTGGAGGAAATGATCGCCGTCTGGAGTTATTTGAAAACATGTTTCCACTTCAAAAAGGTGTTTCTTACAATTCCTATTTACTATTAGATGAGAAAACTGTTCTCTTTGATACTGTTGATGCTGCAATTGGAAAACAATTTTTAGAAAATGTATCTGCTGTATTAGATGGCAGAACTTTGGACTATCTAGTTGTAAATCATATGGAACCAGACCACTGTTCTTTGATTGAAGATTTACACCTTCGTTATCCTGATATGAAAATTATCGGAAATATCAAAACATTTCCATTAATTGAACAATTCTACGGCATGAATCTTGATGACAAAAAGATTCTTGTAAAAGAGGGAGAAACTTTCTCTTGCGGAAAACATACACTTCATTTTGTAATGGCTCCTATGGTACACTGGCCAGAAGCTATGATGACTTATGACGAATACGATAAAGTACTATTTTCTGCAGATGCTTTCGGAACATTTGGAGCATTGGATGGTACAATTTTCAACGATGAGGTTGATTTTGACAGAGATTTCCTTGACGAAGCACGTTGCTATTATACAAATATTGTTGGAAAATATGGAATTCAAGTACAAAATGTATTGAAAAAAGCTGCTACAATTGATATTCAGATTATCTGCCCTCTCCATGGGCCTATTTGGAGAAATAATTTAGAGTATTTATTGGAGAAATATCAGATTTGGAGTAAATATGAAACAGAAACTACAGGTGTTATGATTGCCTATGCTTCTATGTATGGTAATACTGAAAATATGGTAAATGTTTTATCTATGATGCTTGCCGAAGCTGGTATTAAGAATATTAAAATTCATAACATTTCCAAAACTCATGTTTCAGAATTGATTTCTGACAGCTTTAAATATAGTCACCTTGTATTAGCTGCACCAACTTATAATAATAATTTGTATCCTTTGATGGCAAATTATATTGAAGATATGAAAGCATTATCTGTTCAAAATAGAACTGTTGCTGTTATCGGTAATGGAAGTTGGGCTCCTCAATCCGCCAAATTAATGGAGGCTAAACTATCAGAATTGAAAAACATCACTCTTTTAACTGATAATTTTGCTGTTAAATCTGCTCTTCATACAGAGCAAATGGATTTACTTCAAGAGCTTTGTGATAAAATTGTTGCATCTATCAATGAAGTGAATGCTTAAAATTATATAAATTATTCAAATTTTAACACTGTTTTTCTCTTTTTGTGCTATAATATACACAATCTAGAGAAAAGCAGTGTTTATTTTTGCTAAATACAAAGGAGGGCTTCTTATGAAATTAGTAATTACAATGAGTCGTAGATTTGGAACTGGTGCTAGTATTATTGCCGAGGAGCTTTCAAAACTTTTACACATTCCTGTGTATGATAAGGCTTATATCGAACAACAAGTTCATGATTGCTTGTATGCTTCTGAGGCAGAGGCCATTCGTAAACTTGCTGAAACTCCCTGTATTATTCTTGGGCGTTGTGCATCAGATATCTTAAAAGATAGGTTGAATGTTTTTAACATATTTGTATGTGCTGATAAAGAAGACCGAATTCGCAGAATTATGGAATTAGAGCAGCTTTCCTATGAAGATGCTGAGAAAAAAATTCATGATACAGATCAGCAACGTGCCAACTATTATTATGAACATACAGGCAAGACTTGGGGTGATGTGAATGATTATCATATGATTCTAGATACATCAAAGCTAGGTATAGAAAATTGTGCAAATATCTTGATGCAATATTTTAAACGACAAGACTACATTTAGGGACGTAGTTAATTGAAGTTTTACTATGTCCCCAATTGGAAGTTGCCCTGTCCCTTTTTAACAATTAGTATGTCCCTATTTAAAATATCGACATATTTATATCATTTTTTAATTCTATTTTCCTCATTTCTCGAAAAGGGACAGGGCAAACTTCAATCGGGGACAGGATATATATTGCAAGGGGACGTAGTCAAATTCATTTGACTACGTCCCCTACAATAATTCCTTCAGCTTCAAAAGCATTTCTTATTTTCTCAACAAATAACAACGCTTTCTCTCCATCTCCATGCACGCAAATGGAGTCTGCCTGTATCTCTATATCCTTTCCCGTAACAGCCGTTACTTTTCCTTCTTTAACCATTCGAATCACTCTAGTGATTGCCTCATTCTCATCATGAATAAAAGCTCCAGCTTTTTTACGGTTTACTAAACTGCCATCTTCCTCATATCCTCTATCTGCAAACACTTCCTCGGCAGTTCTAAGCCCCAAATCTTTTGCGGCACGTATCGTTTCGCTTCCAGAAAGCCCCATTACAACTAGCTGTGGATCATACTCTTTCACTGCTTCACAAATAGCTTTGGAAAGTTCATAATCTTTTGCCGCCATATTGTACATAGCTCCATGTGGCTTCACATGCTGCAACTTCATGCCCTGTGCTTTACAAATGCCACCTAAAGCACTAATTTGATAAAGTGTATAGGCTTTTGCTTCTTCCAGTGAAATATTCATATTTCTTCTTCCAAATCCCATCAAATCTGGAAAACCTGGATGTGCTCCCACTTGAATACCAGCCTCTTTCGCTTTTTTAACTGTTTCTACCATTACTACTGGATCAGATGCATGAAATCCACAAGCAATGTTAGCAGATGATATTAATGGAATAATTCCATCGTCCATACCAATTGTATATCTACCAAAGCCTTCTCCCAAGTCACTATTTAAATCTACTCGAAACATTAATATCCCCTCTCTTTTAATCTAATTTCAACATACGTTCAATAAATCCTGTATCTGCCCTTCCTTCACAAAAGACAGGATTTTTCAAAATTTGATATTGGAAATCTAAATTTGTTTCAACACCTAAAATTACCATCTCATCAAGTGCAGAACGCATTTTCAAAAGAGCTGCCTCCCTATTTGGAGCATGAACTATGACCTTCGCTATCATTGAATCATATTCGGAAGGAATTCTATATCCTGTGTAGAGAGCTGTATCTACACGAACTCCATTCCCTGCTGGCAGGTGCATATGCTTTACTACACCTGGACTTGGCATAAAGTTTTTCTCTGGAATTTCCGCATTAATACGGCATTCTATCGCATGACCTTTTAACAAAACATCCTCTTGAGTAAAACTCAACTTTTCTCCCATGGCAATTCGAATTTGCTCTACAATCAAATCCGTTCCAGTTACCATTTCTGTTACGCCATGCTCAACTTGGATTCTCGTATTCATCTCCATAAAGTAATACGTACCATTTGTATCCATAATAAATTCTATGGTACCAGCATTTGTATAATTCACTGCTTTTGCTGCCTGAATCGCAGCTTGATTCATTCCAAGACGTATCTCATCAGTAATCGCTGGTGACGGAGATTCTTCTATCAATTTTTGATGATTTCTTTGTACAGAGCAATCACGCTCTCCTAATGCTACAACATTGCCGTGGTGGTCTGCTATAATCTGAATTTCCACATGTCTTGGATTTTCCACAAAACGTTCCATATACATAGTATCATCGCCAAATGCATTGGCAGATTCTCTTTGTGCCATATTAAACTGAAATTCAAACTCTTCCTTTGATTTTGCAACTCGCATCCCTTTTCCACCACCACCTGATGATGCCTTAATCATAACTGGATAGCCAATTGCTTCTGCCATTTTTTCTGCTGTTTCTGCATCATATACAGGCTCTTTTGTCCCTGGAACTACTGGGATTCCTGCTTCCATCATTGTTTTTCTTGCCTGCGATTTATTTCCCATACTATCGATTACATCTGCTGTTGGTCCAATAAAAACCAAACCATTTTCTTCACATAAGCGAACAAAATCAGCATTTTCAGATAAAAAACCGAAACCTGGATGAATCGCATCAGCACCTACATTTAATGCAGCTGTCACTATACGTTCCATATTCAAATAACTATTCCTTGCTGGACCCTCTCCAATACAAACTCTCTGGTCAGCAAGCTGCACATGAAGACTATCCTTATCCTCCTTAGAATATATGGCCACACTACGAATTCCCATATTTCTACATGCACGAATAATTCGAACAGCAATTTCTCCACGATTTGCAATCAATATTTTATGAAACATCCGTGTTGCCTCCTTAATCATGAAGTTTCTTTACTTTAAATAATGGTTGACCATATTCTACCTTCTGTTCGTTACTTACAAGTACCGCTTCTATTTCGCATTCGTAGTCACTCTCTATTTCGTTCATTAACTTCATAGCCTCTAGAATACAAACAGTCTGTCCTGCTTTTACAACATCTCCAACTTTAACAAATGCCTTTGCCTCTGGAGATGGCGCAGAATAAAATGTTCCTACAATAGGAGATGTGATATAATACTCTTCTTCTATCTCTTCCGATACATCCTGATTTGAAGTTACAACAGTCATCGCCTCATCTGGTGTACCTAAAGTTCCTCTACGGCTCATCTTAATCTTTACATCACCCTCTTGTATACTAAAATCCAACATAGAAGATTTCTCAATAATCTGAACCAATTTTTCAATCTTTTCTAAATCCATACTTCTACCTCCTGATTTTCACTATCTCTATTGAAAAAGTCTACTAATACGCTTTGCCACTAAACGACATTCCAACACTTCTTTACATGGTTGGTGAATTTGCTTTCTAAAACCTGCAAGTTCTCTTGTTTCCTCCAACATCAAATCTTGTGCTTCTTCTACAGATACAGCTGTAAAACGAATTTTTTGATCTGTTCTTCTTTGCACTAATTTAGGAATATCAACAGATACTACTGTACCTATTTTCGCATACCCACCTGTTGTCTGTCTATCTGCCAATAAAATAATAGGCTTTCCATGACTTGGAACTTGAATAGAACCAAGGGCAATTCCATCGGAAATAATATCTGCATATTTCTTATATGCAATAAATGGACCTTCTAAGCGACATCCCATTCGATCAAACTCACTTGTTACTGTATATTCCTCACTCAAAAATGTCTTGATTCCTTGTTTTGTAAACATATCGTCCTGAGGCCCCATGACAACACGTAAGGAAACCTCTTCTTGATCAAATTCATCTAAATCCAATTTTCTAGATAAGAAATATGGTAGATACCTTCTTCGTATACGAAATCCTAGAAAATCACCATCCATAAGTCTTCTTCCCTTAAATCCACCAATTTGACATTTGATATTGGTAGAGCGACTTCCCATAACTACTGGAACATCTAGATAACTGGAGAAAGCTATATATCCTCTACTTCCTGTACGACACCCCTTAAACTCCAAAATATCGCCTTTGTTCATATAGAGTGCGGTATACATAGAAACAGGTTCTCCATTTACTGCTGGTTGAAAATCTCCTCCTGTAATTGCAATAATTGTCTCTGAGGTGAATTCTAAAATTGGACCCATTAAAGTAAATTCTAAAACGGCTTCATTTTCTGGATTATCTAATAATAAATTTGCAATTTTGAACGAACGTACATCCATAACACCTGAAACACCAAATCCTTGGCTTTGATATCCTGTTCGCCCTAAATCTTGTACTGTTGTCAGCATTCCACCTTTTAATACACGAATCCCCATATTACACCTCCCTTTGATGTATTGTACATTTATAAATTCCTGCTTCTACTTGTTGCTTAATTTCATGGAACTCCTCTTGTGTAATTGGCACAAAGCGAATATAATCCCCCGCCTCAAATAAAATAGGAATCTCCCTTTTTGGATCATATGTTTTTATAGGGGTCTGCCCTAATAACTGCCAACCTCCTGGTGAATCCAACGGATAAATTCCTGTCTGTGATCCTCCAATTCCTACACTCCCTGCTGGAATACGAACTCTAGGATTTGCTAGTCTTGGCGTATGAATACGCTCATCTAGCCCTCCAAGATAGGAAAATCCAGGAAGAAATCCTAACATATAAATCAAATAATCTTTAGAAGAATGAATTTGAATCACTTCTTCTTTGGACAGCCCAGCAAGTTTTGCAATATTCTCCAAATCTGGACCATACTCACCTCCGTAACATACAGGAATTTCATATACCTTTGCTGAAGTTTGTATATCCTTAACCTCTAATTTTGCCAACTTTTCTAAACGTTTTCTTATTTTTTTATAAGAAATCACACGTGGGTCATAATTTACCAAAAGAGAAGTAAAGGCTGGAATAATATCTACTACCCCTTCTATCTGCTGCTCCTTCATCAAATGAACTAACATGGTAATTCTTTTATTAATTTGGGGAGAAATTTCCTTCCCAAACTCTATAAGAACAGAAGAATCCCCTGCAGTTAAAATCTTAATTTTCTCCATCTTTTCCGCTCCTATCTTCTCAAATTTTCTCCCATTTTTTAAAATAATTTTCCTAAACTTCCCATAGACTGTATTCCTAGATATGCTGAAATGATAACTACGACAATTCCCAAAACAAGCAACCATGTAGGATGTTTATAATCCTCACCCATAATACGCTTATTTTTAGATGCCACCAAGCATACCCCTAAAGTAATTGGAAGAATAAGACCATTTAATGCTCCTGCCAAAACTAAAAGTGTGGATGGTTGACCAATCAATGCCATGACAATCGTGGAAACTGCAATAAAGGCAATAATACACCATTTTTCATTTTTCTCAATTCCTTTATGGAATGTTTTTAAGAAAGAAATAGATGTATAGGCACAACCAACAATTGATGTAATAGCTGCACAAAGAATCACAAGACCAAAAAAGCGATATCCAATTTCACCAGCTCCCTTTAAGAAAGCATCTGCCGCTGGATTGGAAGGATCTAAAGTAGTAGCTGGGCTTGTTGCAGTTTCTACAACTACACCTAATACGGCTAAAAATAAAAAGATACGTACAATAGTTGCAATTCCAATCCCCATAATAGAGCTCTTTGTTATCTCTGGTAAATTTTCTTTTTTCGTAATTCCTGCATCAATCAAGCGGTGTGCTCCAGCAAAAGTAATATACCCACCTACTGTTCCTCCAAGCAATGTCAAAATTGCTGGTAGTATCTCCTGCATTGGTGCAGATGGCATGATTGTTTCCTTTGCTGCAAGACCAATTGGAGGTTGCACAATGATAATTACAATAAAGATTACTAATATCATCACTCCGCCTAATACTTTAGTTAAAGTATCTACAGCTTTCATAGCATTTTTTAGAAGAAAAACTACAATTGCAATTCCACCTGCCAAGAAATAACCATACTTTTCTGGAATTCCAAATGCTGTTTGAAATCCTAATGCTCCTCCTCCAACATTACCTATATTAAATACCAAACCACCTGCTACAATCAAAAATGCAACTATGTAACCTAAACCAGGCAAAACTTTATTTGCAACATCTTGGCCACGCAATCCTGATACACAAAGCACTCGCCATACATTAAGCTGTACAGTAATACCCAAAATAATTGAAACTAAAATTACAAAACCAAAGCTTCCCTCTATACTTCCTGTAAACGTTGCTGTCTGTGTCAAAAAACCTGGCCCAATCGCTGATGTAGCCATAATAAACGCAGCACCTAAAAGAACGCCTGTACTACTTTTCTTTGCTTTTTCCATACTCTCTCCCTTTCTTTTCATGTAAATATTTTTTATTATATATGAAGATATGAAATTCATCAACTTTTTTCTTTCAAAAGACAAATTTTTAATCATTAAACTCTTAATTTTCTGATAATATTATCCTATTTTTTTGCAAAAAAAGTGTTGCCATACTTCTTATTTCATATGACAGCACTTTCTTCTAAATATTTTCTATTCTGTTTCCTGTGTTGTTTCTTCTGTGTCCTGCTTGATAATAACACCTTGTTTTTTGAAATCTATTTTTTTCCAAACACTTTTCTCAACCTGAATATCTGTTTCTTCTCTCCACTGTGTTAATAGTGTATTGTATTGCTCTTGTCTTCTTTCCTCTACGATTTGTTCTTTTTCTTTATCTGTCGCATCTCTATCTAACTTACTCACTAGCTTTGCAACATAAATTCCACCATCTGTTTCCACTAAATCTGTAACATCGCCCTCTTGTTCCAATGCATCTGCTGCCTGAACCAATGCAGAATTTACTGTCGTAGTTTCCGAATCAAATGTTGCAGTAGAAACCTCTACTTCTGATGAAGAAGCAGCAGCATTCATATCTTTATTTGCATCTGCCTTTACCGTATCTAAGAAACTGTTTGCTTTTTCTTTTAATGCATCCTTTTCTTCATCAGACATCTGGGAACTATTTCCTTCTTCATCCGTTTTTGTATATGAAAAGTATACATACTCCATCTTTTTCTGTGCTGCATCCTCATCAGACACTTCTGTATCAACGCCCTCTTTCATAGGTGCATCCATCTTTGCTTGAATTGTATAAAGCTCTAATAACTCTTGTACATACTCTTTTTCTCCAGATACTGCCTCTTTATCTTCCAGGACATTATTTTCCACAAATTCATCTGCAGCCTTGTCTATTTCTTCTTGTTCCTCTTCGGTAATACTTACTTCATATGCTTGTGCATGCTGACGAATAAGATACATATCTTCCAAGGCCTCTAGCATACTCTCCTTTGTTTCTTCCTCAAAGGTAATTCCTTCTTCAAATTTCTGACTCCACATGGTCTCAGCGTCTTGTCCCATCATAGGGGCATAATATGTTTCATATTGTGCCTGCTGCATTCGAACATAGAAGTTGGCTACTCCATAAGAGATGGTATCTTCTCCAACTTTAGCTACTACGGCATCGTTATCAGGTGTACTACTACAGCCCACTGTTGAAACAGCCAATAGCATACTCGCCGCTATCATCATACCTTTTCTTTTTAATCCGATCATAAGCTCCTCCTCTATCTGTACTTAGTTTCTCATTATAACGTCTTTTCTTTACTCTAACAAGCCTTTTATATCATTTAACAACTTTTTCACAAGCTCCAAAGTATCCATATCATTGCGTTTTCCACCTCGGGCTTTTTTTTCATAAATAAAACATGGCTCTTTCTCCGATTTAAATATAAGATCTCCTCGATATGCTTGAATCAGTAAAGGAATTTTATCGGTCTGTACTCTTGCCTTATCGTACATGGTAAAACGATATTGTCCTCCTTTTTGCTCAACAGCTGTAATATAGGCTGTATGTGCAAGTGCCTTTAAATTTGCAATTTTCAATAATTGCTGCACTTTCTTAGGAATATCTCCAAAACGATCTATCAGCTCTTCAATCATATCATCCATTTCCTCTTCTGTTTCTATACTTGCAATACGTTTATAAACATCCAACTTTTGGTACTCATTTTGGATATAAGAACTTGGAATGAATGCATCCACATTTAAATCTATTGTAGTTGTAAAATCTTCCTGTATCTCTTCCTCACCTTTTAGTTGCTTAACAGCTTCATTCAACATTTTACAGTATAAATCATATCCAACTGCTTCCATATGCCCATGCTGTTGAGCTCCTAATAAATTACCAGCTCCTCGAATCTCTAAATCACGCATAGCAATTTTAAATCCAGAGCCTAAATCCGTAAATTCTCGAATAGCAGCAAGACGTTTTTCTGCCACCTCTTGTAGTAATTTATCTCTTCGATATAACAAAAAGGCATATGCCATTCGATTAGATCGTCCTACACGACCTCTTAGCTGATACAATTGAGATAGCCCTAAACAATCTGCATCATGTATAATCATAGTATTTGCATTGGATATATCCAGCCCAGTTTCAATAATTGTAGTTGAAACCAATACATCAATTTCTCCATTAATAAAATCATACATAATTTGTTCTAGCTGATGTTCTGACATTTGTCCATGTGCAAACTGAACTACTGCATCTGGTACGAGAGATTGTATGTGATTTGTAATTTCTGCGATATCGCCAACACGATTGTATACATAGTAAACCTGTCCATCTCGATCTAATTCCCTTTGAATGGCTTCACGAACCATCTCATCTTGATACTCCATCACATAGGTTTGAATTGGCAAGCGATCAATTGGTGCTTCCTCTAATACACTCATATCTCGGATTCCAATCAAACTCATGTGCAATGTTCTAGGAATTGGTGTAGCAGTCAATGTTAGTACATCTACATTCTCACGAAGCTGTTTAATTTTCTCCTTGTGTGCTACACCAAATCTTTGCTCTTCATCAATTATTAAAAGTCCCAAATCCTTAAACTCTACATCTTTAGATAAAACACGATGTGTACCTACTACAATATCTACAAGTCCTTTTTTTGTATCTTCAATGGTCTTTTTTTGCTGAGATGCTGTACGAAATCTACACAACAAATCTACCCGAATTGGGAAATCTTTCATTCTTTGTACAAAGGTATTATAATGCTGCTGTGCTAAAATGGTGGTTGGTACCAAATACACAACTTGCTTTCCCTCTTGGACAGCTTTAAATGCTGCCCGAATGGCAATCTCTGTTTTTCCATACCCAACGTCACCACAAATCAAACGATCCATGATTTTCTTACTTTCCATATCACGCTTTGTGTCAGCAATAGCCTGCAATTGATCCTCTGTTTCCTCAAAAGGAAACATTTCTTCAAACTCTTTTTGCCAAACAGTATCTGGTTCAAATTGGTGTCCCTCTTCCTTTTGACGTGTTGCATATAATGTTACAAGCTCTTTTGCAATCTCCTTTACAGCACCCCTTACTTGCTTTTTCATCTTAGCCCATTGACTACTTCCTAGCTTATTTAATTTCGGAGCTTTTGCATCTGCACCTGCATATTTTTGAATTAAATCCAGTTGCGTAGCTAAAATATACAATGCACCATTTCCTGCATAGGAAATCTTCATATAATCCTTTGCTATTTTATCAACTTCTATTTTTTCAATTCCCTGATAAATTCCAATTCCATGATTTTCATGTACTACATAATCTCCAGGTTTTAACTCCGTGAAACTTTGAATTTTCTTTCCTTCATAAACAGTCTTTTTTCTCTTTTTTCTTTTTCGTCCAAAAATATCCGTTTCAGAAATAACCATAAACTTCAACATAGGATATTCGTACCCTTGAGTCACATGACCGTAAGCCACCATAATTTCACCTGGTTTTACCTCTCGTTCCATGTCCTCACTATAAAAACTGCTTAAATCGTAATCTCGCAAATCTTCAGCTAATCTTTTGGCTCTCGTTCTAGAACCTGACAATAAAATTACACGATAACCACTTCGTTTCAATTTTTTTAAATCTCGTGTCAAAAGCTCAAAACTATTATTATATGGATTTACTCCCTTTGCTTGAAGATAATAAGAATCTCTCACTTTAAATCCTTTACATTTGCTCTCCAACATGGTAAATCCAATTCCATAAAATTGTTGTAACTTCTCAACAATTTCTTCTACTTTATAAACAACAATGGAATCTTTCGCCTCAATTCCTGCATCTTCTCTCTTTTGGATACTTTCAAAAAACTCTTCTTCTATCTCCCTTGCATGTTCTAACAGTCTTATAGGTTCATCAAAATAGAGAATCGTTTGTTCCACAGGAAAGTACTCTAGAAATGATTGCAGTTCTTCTGTTTTTATTTCTCTGGCTGGATAAATCTCAACCTGTTCCATATTTTCGATAGAGCGTTGCGTATTTACATCGAAAGTACGAATAGAGTCTATCTCATCTCCCCACAATTCCACACGGAAAGGAACCTCATTTGTAAGTGGGAAAATATCTAGAATTCCTCCACGAACAGCAAACTGCCCTGGACCTTCTATTTGTGCTTCCCTCTCATAGCCTAATTCTGAAATTTGGTTTTGCAGCTTTGTAAAATCAATGGTTTCCCCTACTTGTAAGCCAATTGTACTAGATTTTATTACATCCATAGGTGGAAGGCCATCTAAAAAGGCATCTATCGTTGTAATGACAACAGCACCTTCTGATTCATCACACGCAAGAAGGGTTTGCATTACTTCCATTCTTTGTTTCATCAAATAGTTGCCTTTAATATCCGCATGATAAAATAAAAAATCTTTTGCTGGATAATAAAGTACCTTTTGTTCTAGAAAGCGATATTCTTCATATGCTTGCTTTGCTTTCTCATCATTCGAAAAAACGAAAATTTTATAAAGAAAATCATCGCCGAGTGCGTACGCCAAGTGTATTTTTTGTGATGTCACACTTCCAGCTACTTGAAAAATCCCTTTTTGATTTCTTATCTTACTCTTTATTTCTTGATATTCTACAAGTTCTTTCAGTGGTGCTATAAAAGCCTGCATTCTTTCACTCTTCTTTCTTTTTTCTATTATATTCATTCATAGCTTCTGTAATATTTCCTGCTACAATTTCTTCTGTTGCACGAATCGCTTTTTCATAGCCTGTTTCCATCAATACTTTTTCTTCCTTTGAAAAATGTCCCAATACATAATCTGCAAGATCCCAATGAGGTGGCTTTTCTCCTACTCCAACTTTGATTCTTGGAAATACTTGACTTCCAAGGTGTGCAATAATATTCTTAATTCCATTATGTCCACCTGCACTGCCTTTCGCTCGAATGCGAAGCTGTCCCACATCTAAACTAATGTCATCATATATCACCAAAAGTTCTTTTTGTGGGTCGATTTTATAGAAATCCAAAATACTTCTTACGCACTCTCCACTTAAATTC
>JAHLFA010000043.1 GCA_018883985.1 Candidatus Ruminococcus intestinipullorum
GAGATTTCCTAATGTATTTGAAATATATTCCATTTATTAAAACCTCCCAGTTTTCTAGTTTAATGTAGCTAATACTGCTCCTGACTCTATACTATCTCCTACTGCTACATCAATGCTTGCAACTGTTCCATCCTCAGGTGCAACAACTGGAATTTCCATTTTCATTGCCTCGATTGTTACAATAGCATCTCCAGCCTTTACAGCTTGCCCTACACTGGCATCGATAGAGAATACCTTTCCTGCAGCTCCTGCTTTTACCTGAATACTTCCAGCTCCTGTATTTGCTGTTGTTTGTACCGCTGCAGCTGGTTTAGCCGCTGGAGCCGCTACAACAGGTGCCACTTTTGCTGATCCTGTTGTCCCCTTCTCTTCTACTGTTACATCATATGCAACTCCATTTACAGTAATTGTATAACTTTTCATCTCAAAATCCTCCTGATTAATTCCATTTATTTGATTTTCTTCGTTTGATTGAGCGTACTACAAATCTATCTGTAGTAGTTCCCTCCATTGCAGCAATAGCTGCTGTTATTACTGCAACAAGTTGTGTATCTTCTTCTGTCTGTAAAGCTTCACCCTCTGGTAATGCTGACTCAGAAGCTGGCACTGCTTCTTTTGTATTTGATTTTTTTGCTCCTTTTATTTTAGCTTCCAGAATTGGAATATATTTAAATAAAGAAATTATAAATGAAATAAAAATCAAAACAACAAAAACGGTTCCCATACCTAATACTGTATTCATCACTGCTTTTTGTAAAATTTCACCCATAGAATAGTGTGCATTAATTGTCATGCTATCCATATTGAGTTTTTCATCAAAAGTAATAATAATCTGGGCATCTCTTTGTGTACATTCCAAGTTTGTGCTGATAAGAATCTCTTTTCCAGATTTCTCTACTTGAAACTCTCCAGCTTCGTTGATAGAACCACACTCTTCTATTCCTGCCTCCCAAGCATCAATCATGGATAAAAAGTTGTCAGCCTCAATAGGAAGACCTGAATTTAGCAATGTCAAATTCAACTCCAAGTCTGACATTTCCTGAAATGCAATAAAATCTGTTTCTGACATTTGACTGAAACTTCCAATTAATGTTTGCACATACCCTGTCAATTCTGCATCATTTACTTCTGTTGAATCGGAACTATTACTACAGCCTACGATTCCAAAGATAAGAACAACGGCAAGTACAATTATGCTTAATTTTTTCTTCACTCTGCCTCACCTCACTATATCGCACCATGTTTTTTAGAGGGACGTTCCTCTCTCTTAGTAAAAAGCATTTCAAATGCACCTATCACATATTTTCTTGTATTTTCTGGTTCAATTATTGTATCAACGTATCCTCGTCTTGCTGCTGAAATAGGACTCACTTGAAGTTCTTGGTATTGTTCTGCCTTCTCTTTCTGTGTAGCTACATCTGAATCTGCATACATAATCTTTGCTGCAAGCATAGAGTCCATCATTCCTATTTGTGCAGATGGCCACGCATACACAATATCTGCCCCTAGGGATTTACTATTCATTGTAACGTAGGCACTACCATATGCTTTTCCGATAATTACGTTTACTTTTGGTACCGTAGCGTTTGCAAATGCATATGTTAATTTTGAAACTGCAGCTGCAATTTCTTTTTCAGCTTCTACCGTAGCATCAAAACCTGTCACATTGGTCAGTGTAAGAACTGGAATAGAAAATGCATCACAGAAATTAATAAATTTGGCTGCTTTTTTACATCCATCCACTGTAAGAACTGATTTTAAAGTTTCTACATTTCCCTCAGCATCATAAATTTCCGAACGATTTGCCACTGCACCTATCGTCATACCATTTAGGCGAATAAATCCTGTTACCATTTCTTTTCCAAATTCTCTTTTTGTTTCAAAGAATATGTTTTGGTCAGATAATTCAGATAAGGCAATTCCCGTATCTCCTATGGCATGAACGATATTTGGACATAGACGATTTAAATCATCCAAACACTCCTCATAGGAGGCATCATCTTCACAATTGGATGGCAGCATACTTATTAAAGAACGAATTTCACTTAAAATTTCTGCTTCCGTTCCAACTCGATCTACCAATCCTGTAATGCTAGCCTGATACTGTGCATTTGCTGTATCACACTTTGATTCTATATTTCCTTCCAGTGCATTAGGTGAATTTACAAATAAGCGTCCCGATTTACGTTCCATAAATGTAAAATCTGTTAATCCCGGAATGACAGATAAACCACCACCACACATTCCAAAAATAGCCGTAATTTGTGGAACCACTCCAGATGCCATCACCTGCTTATGGTAAAGCCTACCAAAGGCTTCTAAAGCATCTGTTGCTTCTTGAAGACGAAGCCCTGCACAATCAATAAAACCAATAACGGGAGCTCCCATCTTCATAGCCATATCATAAAGGTTTGCAATTTTTTTTGCATGCATTTCTCCAATGGAACCATGAAGCACAGTTGCATCCTGACTGTAAACATATACAAGATTTCCATCAATTATTCCATAACCTGTGATAACACCATCAGCAGGAGTTTCTTTTGTGTGCAAATTGAAATCGGTATTTCTAGCTGTAATAGCACTACCAATCTCAACAAAGCTACCCTCATCAAGTAGTGCAAAAATTCTCTTACTTGCTGAGTTTTCTGTTGCATTGTTGCTCATAGTCTAGTCCTCCATTTTTATACAAAGTATTCAAAAAATATGAAATATTCACTTTTTTTCAGTATATAATAGCTGTTAGTAAAATTCAATTCATAACATTTATATTTTTATATTGTTTCAAGTATACCTTACATATTTATTATGAATTCCAGTATTCTTGAATCTGTTTTTCTGTCAATTCTTTCACAAATCTTTGTTTAAATTTCAAAAACTCTTCTATATCCATTAGGATATGATATAACAAAGCTCTTCCTTCAAATTCTTCTCTTGTTTGAGGTAAATCTTCTGAGTGAAATTGCTCGCATCTATGCTGTAGTTCATCGATTTGTTTTTCAGGAATATTGGTTTCCACCACATAATCTGTCAGATATAGCATATATTCTGCGATAATCTTTGCTTGTGATGGCATCTTTCTAATTTTTTTCATTTCATAATGAAGATTATGTAAAACATGGCATTGGTTTTGTCGCATTTCAAAATATTTAATATAATACTCTGGATGGGAATGAAAGGTATTTTCCTGGTATTCGTAAGCTTCTTTTATATACTCTTCTAGTTCTTTTTCCAAGCAACAAATGTCATCCCAAACATTTCTCTGCATATCTTTGTTTGATAAATATGCCGCTAACTCCCCAACTATAAATTGTAATTTATGCTCTACTTGACGCATATTTTTAATAATATGTTTCTTTTGATTTTGATTATCATGAAACAAATTTAAAAGAAATGCCAGCGATATTCCAATAATAACAAGAGAAAATTCATTTTGAAGAAATTCCAAATGAAATTCTTGTTCCACTAGTAAATGCCCACCTACCACAGAATTAACAGAAATAGTTGCTTGCCACCCCAATAGGCAAGATAAAAATACAACAAAAAAGATAAACACTCCAAAAGCAATCCATTGACTTGAACAGTAATGAAATACAATTGCAGCAATAAAAATAGTGTACCCAAAAGTTAAAAGTCTAAATAAGGATAATCGTACAGTTTCCCATTTTGTTGTCATTAATGTTAAAAGTGTGATTGTTCCTGCTGAAATAGCATGATCTAGATGGAGATGTTGTGCAATATAAATAGCAAGGCTACTTCCAATTGCAATTTTTCCAGCTAATAATCCCCATTTTTTCAAAGCTCTTTGATAAATCATAGTACCTCCTCTCTTTCATACCACTTTTTACCAATAATACCACATACACAGGATTGCTTTCAAATTCATATTCAAACTTTTCCAAGTAAATATAAG
>JAHLFA010000007.1 GCA_018883985.1 Candidatus Ruminococcus intestinipullorum
CAATACGGGTTGTTCCATCTAAGTTGCGAAATACTTCATTTTCATAATCAATACCCGTGTCAATAAATCCAATCATAACAGAGTTGCCTTTTAATTGTAAACTTGGTTGATTTTGGATAGGAAGAATTCCTGATTGATTGAGTGCCTGCATGCTTAAAAGTCCATAACATTTTGGAATTGAAAAATACGGAAACCGTTCCAAGGTGACAGGTTCAGCCTGTTCTTTGGGAAGATATGCAAAACGATATCCCACCCCACTTTCTTGAGAACAGTAAGTTTCGGGAAGTAAGCTGTTTAAATAAGGCATTTGTACATCAGAAACAATAAAATCACGATAATCTTCGGAGAGGATTTCCTCTCGACAAGGAATAGATTTAGGCATAGTATACTCCAGCAATATTTTTTTAAATATATGTAAATAAAAAGAAAAACATGATTAGGAAAAAGTGAAGTAGGGTTGAAATTGTGACAAATTGGGGTATAATTTATAGTAAATAATAAGTGATAAAAAGGAGAGATATCATTATGAGAACATTTTTTGAAGATTTAGGAAAGTTTCTTGGAGATACAACAGACACTGTAGCTACAAAAGCAGGTGAAATCATGGAAGTTCAGCGTTTAAAAGGACAGATTCGTTCATTTGAACGTGAAAATCTAGAAGATATTTTAGAAATGGGTCGTAGAATTTTTGAACAGTATCAGTCTGGAGAAGAGGTTTTAGAAGACCAGAAAGTACTTTGCGAAGGTATCGAAGAGAGAAATGAAAAAATTGAAGCATGTCATAGACAAATTGAAAAAGTAAGAGGAGCAAAAGCTTGTTCTAAATGTGGAGAACCAATTTCAGAGAATATGGCATTTTGTCCATATTGTGGAGAGAAAGTTGAAAAATGTCATGAAACAGAAGAAGCTTGTTGTGACGAAGAAGCAGAGGATGTAGTAGCAGAGGTTGAAGAAGTAGAAGATACTGTATCAGAAGCTGAAGTAGAAGTTGAAGAGGTAGAAGAGGCAGATACAACTGAAAATTAGGAGAAGATGATGAAAGGTTTATTTGGGATTGGGACAGTGTTAGGGCTTACAGTCTTTGACCTTGCAGTAAAATCAGAAATAGAACAGAAGCTAAATTTAGGAGAGGAACGAACGATTTCTAATACAAATGTTGTTGTTCGTAACGTACATAATGAAGGCTTGTGTTTGGGAACATGCAGGAAAAATCCTAAATTCGTTAAGATATCATCGTTGGTTGTAACAGGCATTCTATCCATCTATCACCTAATCAGTTTAAGGCAAAAAAGAGAGATTATGAAAAAGATAGGAATCTCTTTTGTATTAGGTGGGGCTTGGAGCAATACGATAGATCGCTGGGTACATGGCTATGTAGTGGATTATATAGGGTTTTCTATGAAGAATGAGAGAATATCTAGAATTACATACAATTTGGGTGATTTCTTTATTATGATAGGAAGTATTATTCTTTTATTTAGAGAACTTTTTAAAAAGCAGGAAGGACTATAAGGATAGGAGCTAGAGCATGATACAAGATATTGCACCTTATCAATTCCAGAATCAGTATCAGCCACAACCCCCTCAGAAGAATAGTATAGTATTGTATTACGAGGGAAAGAAGGTTTTGGTAAGACATGAGTCGAATCACATAACATTTCCAAAATTTTTAGATTTGGAACGAGAGAATCCTACAATTTATGAAGATGCTGTGTATTTATTTCAAATAGATGATATGACCTTTTATCTTGTAGAATCTGTTACTTATAAATCCTCTTTGGATTTTCAGCTAGAAGATATACAGATTTTTCGAGTAGCCGATCCACAATATTTATCATTTTCTGGAATTACAGGATATCAGTTATACAATTGGTATCAGAACCATAGATTTTGTGGTCGCTGTGGTAAGCAGATGCTTCATGATTCCAAGGAGAGAATGTTATATTGTGATGAGTGTAAAAATATGGAATTCCCCAAAATCTGTCCAGCAGTTATTGTGGCAGTCACAGATGGAAATCGTATTTTGATGACAAAGTACGCTAGAAGTGCAGGGGAGAATTATGCACTCATTGCTGGATTTACCGAGATTGGTGAAACAGTAGAAGAGACAGTTCAAAGAGAGGTTATGGAAGAGGTAGGGCTTAGGGTTAAGAATATACGGTATTATAAAAGCCAACCATGGTCCTTTAGCGATACATTATTGATGGGATTTTATTGCGAGTTAGATGGAACAGATATTGTTACACTAGATTGTGAAGAACTTGCTTTTGCACAGTGGTTTGACAGGGGGTCTATTCCCGTAGAACCATCTAGAAATAGCTTAACAAATGAAATGATTATAAATTTTAAAAATGGAACAACTTAGGAGGCACATAATGAGAGCAGAATTTGATGAAAGTTTAGTAACAGGAAATGAGATGATTGATACACAACATAAAGAGCTAATTGATAAAATCAATAAGCTTTTGGATAGTTGTGAAACAAGTAAGGATCAAGCTGTAGCAGTTAGTACATTGGATTATTTGGCAGATTACACAGAATTCCATTTTGGTGAAGAAGAAAAGCTTCAAGAAGAAGTGGAATATCCAGGAATTGTACAACATAAAAAAGAGCATGATAAATTAAGAGAAGTTGTAAAAGATCTTTATGATATGTTGGAAGAGGAACAAGGACCATCTCCAGCCTTTGTTGAAGCTGTTCATAAAAATGTTGTAGAATGGCTATATCAACACATCAAAACATTTGATCGTTCTGTAGCAGAGTTTAAGTACATGAATCAAAGTGGAGACAGATTATAAAAATCTAAGGTGATGGTAGGGGTAGGATTTTCAAATCCTGCCCCTATGTGATTACGGTGAGTAAGTACAGAAAAGGAAATGAAAAACGAATGAAAAGATTTCATTGGAAAGATAGTACATCAATAGAAGTTGTACTCTGTTTTCTTATATTTATAGGTATTTTAGTTTTTTTGGTAACGTGGAGAAGGGATGATTCTGCCAAAGGGAATGATTCAAAAAAGGCTGTTGCTTCAGAAGAATCATTAAACAGTACTAAAGAAGAGTCAGAACCAGAGGATATTTCATATGATTTAGTATGTAGTGATGGAACATTAGGTCCTGAAGCGGCAGATCAGCTAGCTGTACGGGTAGCCACAAATGAAAAATATCAAAAAATTTTAGATAATTCACAGGCTTATCCAAAATCAATGTTAGAATGGTTGATTAAGAATGGAGAATTAATTGATTTTATAGCAGATTATCCTGAGAAAAAAGATGACCCACCAGCAGATTCCATTGGAGAAGTCACTCAAGGTCAGATTCCGTTATTAATACAGTGGGATCAAAGATGGGGATATCAGCCTTATGGAGATGGAATGATAGCAGATAGTGGATGTGGTCCAACTGCACTTGCAATGGTAGCATCAGGATTAAGAGGAGATGCTAGTATTACGCCATTTCGGATTGCCCAGTATGCACAAGAAAACGGATATTACGTAAATGGTGCAGGAAGCAGCTGGGAGCTTATGACAGAAGCCTGCTATCAATTTGGTGTAGCAGGCAATGTGATAGGTTTAGGAGAAGAAAGTGTAAAAGGAGAGCTTTTGGCAGGACATCCAATCATTTGTAGTGTGCGTGCTGGAGATTTTACTGATGGAGGGCACTTTATTGTATTGACAAGCGTACAAGAGGACAAAATTCAAGTTTACGACCCCAATAGTATTGAAAAAAGCAGCAGACTTTGGGATTATGCAGTACTTGAGCCACAAATCGAGAATTTATGGAGTTTTACTCCTGTGTAAAATCAAAGGATAGAGCAAAGTCTACAAATTCTTGGAGAATAGGGGACAGCCCTTTGGTTTTTAGGTATGAGATATAAAAGTTACGCTGTATAGTGCTTTGTAGAGGATAGGTTAGTACCTGTCCTCGTTTTTCTAGGTTAGAAATAGAAAAACGAGAGAGAATAGAAATTCCCATGCCATTTACAATCATTTGTTTGATTGACTCTAAATCATTAATTTGAGCAATAATATTTAACTCATTAAGAGGAATGTTTTCTTCTTCTAAAAAAAGGTCTGAAGCCTTTTTGGTACCAGAACCTTGTTCCCGAATAATCATAGGTTCTTTTAAAAATTCCTTTAAAATAAAAGGTTTTTTAGACAGAGAAAGGTAGTATGGGGTTGCAGGTGTAACAAGAACTAAATCATCAGTACAAAAAGGGATATTTATACATCTTCCAGAATCATCTTCTTTCCCAATAAACCCAAGTTCAACGGTACCATCTAAAATTCTCTCCAAAATCTCATGACTATCTCCTTGCTTAATATCAAAGTATACATAGGTGTGTAATTTGTGAAATTGATGTAATAGGGATGGCAGCAAATATGCAGAGGGGATTGTAGATGCACCTAGATGAAGAATGGTTTCAACAGGGCTATTTAAGGCATCAATTGCGGCATCTTTTGTTTCAAGAATTCGTTTTGCATATCGAAGAAAAATCTCCCCCTCTGAAGTAAGCTGTAAAGACTTGGTAGTACGTGTAATTAAACTTTTTTTCAGTTCATTCTCAAGATTTTTAATATGTGAGCTAATCGTTGATTGTGATAAATACAAATATTCAGCAGCTTTTGAAAAACTTTTTAATTCAGAAACAACTACAAAAGCTTCTAACTGTCTAAGTTCCATGACAAATTTCCTCCAATGCATGTATACAAAAATAAATTTTTGCGTAGTGTTATTGTAAAAGTTTTTATTGATAAAATCAATAATATAGAAATTATTCCCAAAAAAGTATTGACTTAAAGTTAACTTTAGGGTGTAGACTATAGGAAAATGGGAGGAAGAAAAATGTATTTAGAACAAATTAATGGACCAGATGATGTAAAAAAATTAAATAGGGAACAATTAAAAGAGTTAGCAAAAGAGATGCGTGAAGCATTGCTTTGTAAGTTAAGTAAAAAAGGAGGCCATTTTGGACCTAATTTTGGTATGGTAGAGGCAACAATAGCCTTACACTATGTATTTAATTCCCCAAAAGATAAAATTGTATATGATGTATCTCATCAAAGTTATTGTCACAAAATGCTTACAGGCAGAAAAGATGCATTTTTATATGAAGATCATTATTATGATGTATCAGGATATAGTAATCCAGAAGAAAGTGAACATGACTTTTTTGTAATTGGACACACATCCACATCAATTAGTTTGGCATGTGGACTGGCAAAAGGAAGAGATTTAAAAGGGGATAAAGAAAATATTATTGCAGTAATTGGAGATGGTTCTTTAAGTGGTGGTGAAGCACTAGAAGGGCTCGATTTTGCCTCAGAATTGCGTAGTAACATCATTATTGTTGTAAATGATAATGATATGTCTATTGCGGAAAACTATGGTGGAATATACCAGAATTTAAAACTTCTAAGAGAGAGTAACGGACAGGCAGAATGCAATGTATTTCGTGCAATGGGACTAGACTATGTGTTTGTAAAGGATGGAAATGATCTCCCACAAATGATAGAAGCATTTGAGTCAGTTAAAGACAGCAGCCACCCTGTAGTTGTACATATTTGTACAGAAAAGGGAAAAGGATACGAACTAGCAGAAAAAAATAAAGAGGGTTGGCATTATTGTGCCCCATTTGATATTGAAACAGGTGAGGCCAAATATCAAGGTGGAGAGGAAGATTATTCTGAGATTACTGCAAAAGTTTTATTGAGAAAAATGAAGGAAGATAGAACTGTTGCAGCTATTACTGCTGGGACTCCAGGGTTTTTGGGATTTGATTCAAAAAGACGTATGGAAGCAGGAACTCAATTTATTGATGTGGGTATTGCTGAAGAAACAGCAGTAGCTTTGGCTTCAGGAATTGCAGCAGCTGGTGGAAAACCTGTTTTTGGAGTATATAGCACTTTCTTACAAAGGACATATGATCAATTATCTCAAGATGTATGTATTAATAAAAATCCCGCATTAATCCTTGTTTATGCAGCTTCTGTATATGGAATGAGTGATGTGACACATCTTGGAATTTATGATATTCCTATGATTTCTAATATTCCAGAGTTGGTATATTTAGCTCCAACGACAAAAGAGGAGTATTTGGCGATGTTAGATTGGGGAATTGAGCAGATGGAATATCCTGTAGCAATTCGAGTGCCAGCATTTGTTATCTCAAATGAGGAGAATGTAACAAAAGATTTTGGTAAATTAAACCAATACGAAATGGTACAAAAGGGAGAAAAAATCGCAATTATTGCTCTTGGAACATTTTTTGAACTAGGAAAAGAGCTAGGGAATAAAATTGAAGAAAGTATGGGAATAAAGCCAACACTTATCAATCCATATTATATTACTGGAATTGATGAGGAAATGTTGGAAGAGTTGAAAAAGGAGCATGATATTGTTATTACACTAGAAGATGGAATCTTGGATGGAGGATTTGGAGAGAAAATCACAAGATTTTATGGTCGTACAGATATGAAGGTGTTTAACTATGGATTGAAAAAGGAATTCTTGGATCGATATCATGTAGAAGATGTATTAAAAGAAAATCATTTAACAGTAGAACAGATTATAGAAGATTTGGAGAGTATTAAATAGAACGCTATCCCCTGTTTTGTATAGAATAAGCAAAGCAGGGGATTGTTCTTATTTCTGAAACAATTCTTTCCCAAAAGAAGTTTTAAATATGGGAACCATGCGTTCAATTTGCTCTTGATTCCATGAACTTTCAAAACGATTTACAATCAAATCGGCTTCAATAAGAAGTTGAAGTAATAAGGAGCGTGGCTCGTTATAATTGTGATGATTGAGTGTTAAGTCGATTACCTTAGGTATATAAGTAGGGCAATAGTTTGCTTCTGTTAAAAATTTTTCTACAAGCTGTGGTAATTCTTTGCATTGGTATTCTTGACAAGCATTTCCTTGATAGTGTTCTTTACAATACTTTATAGCAATATCGTGTAAAATAGCTGAAGCACGAAGAAGTAATTGTTCTTCTTCTGAAAGTTGTTCTAATTCCCCTAGTAGTTTTGCTAATGCATAAACTTTTAAAATATGTTGTGTACGGCGAGGATGTCCTTCTTCATAAAGTAAGGCATTTTGTAATAAAATAGATTCATTATTTTGCATAATCAAGTTCCTTTCCATAGATAAAATTCATGAATTTCCACATACTACTAGAAAGTATTCTTAGTAATAGAAATGGAAGGTGATATAGATGTGTACAGGAATCACATATAAAAATGGAGAGTTTTATTTTGGCAGAACATTGGATTTAGAGTATTCCTTTGGCGAGCAGGTAGTGATAACACCTCGTAATTATTCCTTAAGTTTTACAGAGGAAAAAACGCAAAATACACATTATGGAATGATTGGTATGGCAAATGCAAGAGAGGGATATCCACTGTATGCAGAGGCTGTAAATGAAAAGGGTCTGTGTATGGCAGGTCTAAATTTTCCAGGAAATGCGTATTACCAAAAATCTCAAAAAGGGAAAAATAATGTAGCATCATTTGAAATTATACCATGGGTATTGGGAAAATGTGCAAATATACAGGAGGTCAAAGAAAAATTAAAGGAAATAAATATTACAGATACGGCTTTTTCAACTTCGATGCAGCCAGTACCGTTGCATTGGATGATAGCAGATAAAGAGGGGTGTTTGGTATTAGAGGCTACAAAAAAAGGAGTACAAATTTATGAAAATCCTTTTGGAGTACTGACAAATAATCCTCCTTTTGAGTATCATCGAAGTAATGTATGTAATTACTTGAATTTGACAAGTGCATACCCTCAGAATCATTTTACGAAGGAAGTAGATATTTTGCCATATAGTCAAGGGATGGGGAGTATTGGTTTGCCAGGGGATATGTCTTCAGCATCAAGGTTTATTAGGGCAGCTTTTATGAAATTTAATTCCAAGTGTGACAAAAAGGAAGCTGCAGATGTAGCACAGGTTTTTCATATTTTGGATAACGTTAGTATGGTTCGGGGGACTGTCATTACTGAGGATGGAAAATACGATTTTACACGTTATAGTTGCTGTATGAATCCCAAAAGAGGATGCTATTATTATAAAACCTATGAGAACAGTCATATTCAAGTAGTCAAGATGGATGAAAAGAATCTAGATAGCTCTTGCTTGCTCTTTTATGATATTTCTACTTCTTGTTTTCCTCTTTGAAAACATCCATCCAATTTTCTTGATTAATATAGGCTAGCTGAGAGTCAATAATTTTAATGTAAACATCATCTCTTTTTTCAGCAGATAATAAACTTGTAAGATGTAAGATGGATAAAAAACGTTCATTTTCATGCAATGAGCGGTAGTAGTGATTTAATTGATTCAATGTTTTTTTATACACAAAAAAGGTCGTGCCTGCAATAAATTCAACAATTACGCCACCAATTGCACTTAATGTAAGTGTTTCCGAATAGTTATCCAAAAATAATAATGCACAGATGGAAAGTAAGAGTATAATTGCACCAATAATACACATGGTAGCAGCTAGAAAAAAGGCATTTTTAGCCTGTCGTCTGCTGATGATATAAAATCCTTTTAGCTCTTTCATATTTGAAATCATTAGTTTCAGAATATCCTCTTGTTCCGTGGATTTGTATCTTGTATGAATGGCATGGTTAATAATCTCTTCTTCAGGAAACATATCTGCTTTTTGTAAGTCACCAGTATCTGTACAATGTAGGATATGAACAAAGATAGCTGGTAAAGTTCCAACAACTAAGAGAGCAAATAACCCCATCGTACTTACAAGAATCCCACGATTGGTAAATAGTAAGGTTGTCAGATAGGTGCAAATGCTCAAAAATAAAAAAATGGTATATAAAGGTCCATATTTTTTTAAATATGCTTTCATGATGTATTCCCCCTTAAATTCAATGACATTTGCTTCGATTATACCATCTTGAGGATTTAGGAGCAAGTAAAGGGGTGGCAGAAGAAGTGGATTTATGCTAAAGTAGATAGAAGAAATCATGAAAGGGAGAAGCGGAATGGATTTTATATTTGTTTCACTAGGGGGAGCAGTTGGTGCAGGATTGCGATATGCCATTAGTTTGATTCCGATTAAATTAGAATTTCCAATATTAACTTTAGTTACAAATATTTTGGGAGCTATTTTGATTGGGTTTATTGTAGGTCTTGCAGAAGGGCATCAGAATATATCATCGAATACAATACTTTTCTGGAAAACAGGAGTTTGTGGTGGATTTACTACTTTTTCTACATTCTCCCTTGAAACAGTAAATTTATTTGAAAGGAGAGCATACAGTATGGCAGCCGTTTATTGTATAGGAAGCGTTATATTTTGTATTCTAGGTATTTTTATAGGGAGAAAGTTATCTCGTTTGTGGTAAGTAAAAACAATGTATTGCTATTGTATGGACATAGGCGTATAATAAAGAAAAAACATGTACGGGAAAGGAGTGTTGTTTTATGGCAAAGTCAGCAAATTTATATGCGAGAATAGAGCCTGAAATTAAAGAGCAGGCTGAAAAAATTCTCTCAACACTGGGTATTCCTGCTTCTAATGCTATCAATATGTTTTATAAACAAATTATCTTACAACGAGGGCTTCCTTTTGAAGTGAAAATTCCAGATAGAATGCCTACAGATATAAGTATGTTAGGAACAGAAGAACTGCACGCAGAGTTGGAGAAAGGATATGCGGATATGAAAGCAGGGCGAACCAAGGACGCAAAGGCAGTTTTTGCTGATATTCGCAAAGATTATGGCTTATGATTTTTAACGTAGTCGTATCTATACAGGCTGAGGAAGATTTGCGAGGGATATTTGAGTATATTGCTTTTGAACTCTTGTCACCAGAAAATGCAGAAAAGCAATTAGAACGTCTGGAAGAACAGATATTAAGTTTAGATAAAATGCCAGAACGATTTCCAAGATATGGAAAAGAACCATGGCATAGCATAGGATTACATTTTGTTACGGTAGATAACTATATCGTATTTTATCTTCCAGATATAGAAAAACAGGTGGTAACAATTTTTCGTGTTATGTACAGTGGACGCAATATCGAAAAACAGTTAAACATTCATATAAAGCAATAAATAATTTCATATTCTACCTACAAAGCGGTTAGTCATTGAAGATTAATCGCTTTTTCTATACTCAAATTTTAGATTGGAGTGATTAAGTGGAGTATCAACAGATTTTGGAGACAATATTTAGCGGAAATAGTGCATAATATGTATAACATCGTTTCGGAGGAGAAAATAGAAATAACTTTTTCGTAAAACCTCTTGAATTTGAAAATAAAATACCATAAAATATATTAAATTGATATATCATTCTGATACATTTGAGACACTACTATGAAAAGGAATGTACGTTTCTAATCAGTGAAAAAAAGCTAAAGCAAGGGTGACGAAATTATATTAAATTTGTCATTTGGAATTATAAAAAGAAAGGAAAGTAGTAATGGCAACTGAAAAAAAGATTGATTGCGTGATTTTAGGCTTGTTAAGTCACGAAGAACTAACGGGATATGAAATAAAGAAAAGGATGGACACTGCATTAAAATATTTTTGGAGTGCAAGCTATGGCAGCATATATCCCACATTAAGCGATTTGGTTGAGCGTGGGCTTGCTACCAAAAGAGAAGATATAGAAAACAAACGCAATAAGCTGATTTATACCATAACTGATGACGGACGTAAATATCTCAAAGAGTGGTTGACATTACCTGTTGAAAAAGACGAGCTTCGGTACGAAACATTGCTCAAACTGTTTTTTGGAAACGAACAAGGTACAGAGCAAGCTTTGTTACATATAAAAGCATTTGAGGAGAAAATTCAAAAAGAGTTACTGTATCTTTTAGGGGTTGAAAAAATTTTGAAAGATTGTGTGGGTGATGACACTACACACAAATACTATTTGCTCACAGTGATGTTTGGGATAAAAACTTATAATACTTATTTAGAGTGGTGTGAAGAAGCAAAGAAAATTTTGACGAATAATGGAGAATAAATAAATGACAGGGCATTTCGGATTTTCATATGTAGGTTTGATATTTTTATTATTATTATTATTTGTGCCTAATATTATTTGGGCAAATAACAAGCCACAAGGGTATACTTCCTGTCTCTTATACAC
>JAHLFA010000044.1 GCA_018883985.1 Candidatus Ruminococcus intestinipullorum
TTCCTAGTGCCAATACAATTGCAGATGGTACGGCAGTGAAATCTGTTGGACATCAAAATTTACCATATGTACAACAATATGTAGACAAAATTCTTACAGTGGAAGATGACGAATTAATTGGTGCATTTTTAGATATGGTAGAAAATCATAAAATGATTGTAGAAAATTCGGGGCTTTTATCCGTAGCTGCATTAAGACAGATGGATTTAAAAGGGAAGAAAGCAGTTTGTGTACTAAGTGGTGGAAATATGGATGTGATAACGATGTCTTCTATCGTACAGCATGGTCTTATTCAGAGAAATCGTATCTTTTCTGTTTCTGTATTGCTCCCAGATAAACCAGGTGAGTTGGCACGAGTAGCAGAAACAATTGCAAAAGTTCAGGGAAATATCATTAAATTAGAACATAACCAGTTTGTAAGTACCAATCGAAATGCAGCAGTTGAGTTACGCATTACAATGGAAGCTTTTGGAACAGAGCATAAACAGAAAATCTTAAAAGAATTGGAAGACAGTGGATTTAATCCAAAGCAGATGCCAGCACAGCTTTAATATCAAAATAAAATGAATATACAGGAAGAGAAAAGGGGGGATCTTACAATGCTAAATGAGAAAAAAGAAGTAGGATTACTAAAAACTTTGATTACTAATAAAATAGCAGGCATAATTTTTGGTGTAGTTTTAGTTATAGTCTTAGGTATTATTGCAGTTATCGGTTTTAGAAACCATTTTTCTGTAAAAACTTCTACAACGAAAATTGGATTTGAGGATATTGGAGAGTTAGCTACACAATCAGCCTATTGTAAGGAAATTGGTGTAATTGATGATGCGAAAAAGTTTTTTAAAGTAAATATCCCATTTACACAGAGTAAATATATATTTAGTTATGATGTGGAAATTACAGCAGGAATTAATTTTAGTGAAGTTGATTGGGAGGTAAAAGAAAAACAAAAAGAAGTCATCGTTCGTATTCCAGAGGCAAAGGTTTTAAATAACGAAATTAAACATGATTCGTTTGAAATCTATCATGAATCAGAAAGTTTGTTTAATCAAATTACATTAGAAGAAAATAACCAAGCAGCAGTAGACTTACAGGCAAAGGCAGAAGAAGATGCTATCAATAATGGGTTACTAGAAAAAGCTCGTACAAATGCAGAAACAATTTTGACAGGATTTTTTGAAAAAGCATATGACCCAGAAGAATACAAAATTATTTTCGAAAATAATTAAGAAAATAAGCTCTGAAGGATAACAATTATCTTTCAGGGCTTATTTTATGGTAAGGAATTCAATGTTATGTTATACTATGAAAGTAGTTTGCCTTATTGTGCAGTTTGATAGAAGTAAGGAGTAAAAAGAAATATGAAAAAACATAAGCATATTGTCAAGAAGGTTCTGCCAGGGAGCATCGCAGAAGAGATGGGAATCGAGGCAGGAGACCAGTTGCTTGCTATAAATGAACAAGAAATACAGGATGTATTTGACTATTATTATTATGAGGAAAATGAAGAATTAGTACTTTTAATTGAAAAGCCCAATCAAGAGCAGTGGGAATTAGAAATTGAAAAAGAGGAAGATGAAAGCTTAGGCATTGAGTTTGAGCAGGGATTGATGGATGAATACCGTACCTGTCGAAATAAATGTATGTTTTGTTTTATTGATCAGATGCCAGAAGGCATGAGAGATACGCTTTATTTTAAGGATGATGATTCTCGTTTATCTTTTCTTCAGGGAAATTATATTACTTTAACAAATATGAGTGATTATGATGTTGAGCGTATGGTGAAATATCGGTTAGAGCCAATTAATATTTCTTTTCATACAACGAATCCAGAACTTCGCTGCAAGATGCTTCATAATCGTTTTGCAGGAGATGCTTTGAAAAAAGTAGATATCCTATATGAAGGTGGCATTGAAATGAATGGGCAAATTGTGCTTTGTAAGGGAATCAATGACAAGGAAGAGCTAGAGAGAAGTATTCGAGATTTAACAAAATATTTGCCTCATTTGAAAAGTGTTTCTGTTGTCCCAGTTGGACTTACAAAGTTTCGTGATGGACTACAGCCATTAGAACCATTTACAAAAGAAGATGCAAAGGAAGTATTAAATACGATTCATAAATGGCAAAAGGAGATTTTTAAGGAATATGGCATGCATTTTATTCATGCAGGAGATGAATGGTACATCTTAGCAGAGGAGGAAGTACCAGAAGAAACACGATATGATGGGTATCTACAATTGGAAAATGGTGTAGGAATGCTTCGTCTTCTTCTTGATGAGGTAGAAGAAGCTTTAGAAAATGAGCAGGGAGATACACGAAAACGAGAGATTTCTTTAGCAACAGGGGCACTTATGTATCCATACATTAAAAAGATTATTTCTCGTATTCAAGAAAAGTTTCCAAATATTACAGTTCATTGCTATGCCATAAGAAATGATTTCTTTGGAGAAATGATTACGGTATCGGGATTGATTACAGCACAGGATTTGATGAAACAATTAAAAGATAAGCAATTGGGTGAAAAATTATTGCTTCCATGTAATCTTTTAAAGATAGGAGAACCTGTTTTCTTAGATGACTATACGGTAGAAGATGTAGAGAATTCTTTACAAGTTACTATAGATATTGTAAAATCAAGCGGACAAGATTTATTAGATGCAGTCACTGGGAAGTACCACAGTGAAGACTTACATTTAGATCGAAGAATAGATGGATAAAAGAATAGAAAGGGAATTGAAATATATGAGCAAACCAGTAGTAGCGATTGTAGGAAGACCAAATGTAGGGAAATCTACACTATTTAATACTTTGGCAGGGGAGCGAATTTCTATTGTCAAGGATACACCAGGTGTTACAAGGGATCGTATTTATGCAGATGTAACCTGGTTAGATAAAGAGTTTACAATGATTGATACAGGAGGAATTGAGCCAGATAGTAAAGATATCATTTTATCTCAGATGAGAGAGCAAGCACAAATTGCTATTGATACAGCAGATGTTATCGTATTTATTACAGATGTTAGACAGGGACTAATTGATGCAGACTCCAAGGTTGCAGATATGTTAAGAAGATCAGGAAAGCCAGTAGTTCTTGTTGTAAATAAGGTGGATAATTTTGAAAAATTCATGCCAGATGTATATGAATTTTATAATTTGGGGATTGGGGATCCAGTTCCTGTATCTGCTGCTTCAAGATTAGGGCTTGGGGATATGTTAGATGTAGTAGTTTCTCACTTTCCTGAAGGTGCAGGAGAAGAGGAAGAGGATGAAAGACCACGTATTGCAATTGTAGGAAAACCAAATGTAGGAAAGTCATCCATTATCAATAAGCTATTAGGAGAAAATCGAGTTATTGTATCTGATATAGCAGGAACTACAAGAGATGCCATAGATACAGCAATTACGTACAATGACAGAGAATACATTTTTATCGATACGGCTGGATTAAGACGAAAAAGTAAGATAAAAGAAGAGTTAGAACGTTTCAGCATTATTCGTACGGTAACTGCAGTTGAGCGAGCAGATGTGGTTTTGATGGTGATTGATGCAACAGAAGGCGTTACAGAGCAGGATGCGAAAATTGCTGGAATTGCTCATGAAAGAGGAAAGGGAGTTATTATTGTAGTAAATAAGTGGGATGCCATTGAAAAGAATGATAAAACAATGAAAGAGTATGAAAATGAGATTCGTACCACACTTTCCTATATGCCTTATGCAGAAATTATGTATGTATCTGCGAAAACAGGTCAGAGATTGCATAAATTATACGATATGATAGATATGGTAATTGACAATCAAACCTTACGTATTGCTACAGGAGTTTTGAATGAAATTATGATGGAAGCTGTAGCAATGCAGCAGCCACCTTCTGATAAGGGAAAACGATTAAAGTTATACTATATTACTCAAGTTGCAGTAAAACCACCTACCTTTGTAATCTTTGTCAATGATAAAGAATTGATGCATTTCTCTTATACAAGATATATTGAGAATAAAATACGAGAAGCCTTTGGCTTTAGAGGAACCTCTTTGAAATTCTTTATCAGAGAGAGAAAGGAAAAGGATCAATAAGCATGGAGAGAGTTATCTGTCTTGTTATAGGGTATGTATTTGGACTTTTTCAAACAGGATACCTTGTAGGAAAGTGGAATCACATTGATATTAGAAAAGAAGGCAGTGGAAATTCTGGTTCCACAAACGCATTGCGAGTATTAGGAGTCAAAGCTGGACTTATGACATTTGCAGGAGATGTTTTAAAATGTGTACTTGCATTGGCTCTTGTTCGATTGCTTTTTCATGATAGTGAATATTTACCATTGTTATGTATGTACACTGGCTCGGGAGTAACCTTAGGACATAATTACCCATTCTTTTTGAAATTTAAAGGGGGGAAAGGAATTGCCGTTTTGGCAGGACTTGTTATCTCTACAAAGGTATGGATGGCGCCGTTGCCTTTGGCAATATTTATAATTGTTGTTTTGATTACTCGATATGTTTCGGCTGGTTCTCTTTTGGTTTCGCTGATTTTCTTAGGAGAAGTTATATATTGTGGAGCGTCAGGAGGATTTGCAATGGATACAC
>JAHLFA010000045.1 GCA_018883985.1 Candidatus Ruminococcus intestinipullorum
TCTGTCTGTCTGTCTGTCTGTCTGTCTGTCTGTCTGTCTGTCTGTCTGTCTGTCTGTCTGTCTGTCTGTCTGTCTGTCTGTCAAGACAGCATACCTTCCCACTAACATTGACGTCAATCCCCTTTTTTGTAAAATTTGTATTAAATATGTACTGATTTTACCTCATTTCATACCTCCTGTCTACACTTTTAAAATAAAAAAACTTTCATCTTTTCAATTCAATAAAATTCTACTACAATATCATAATATAGTACAAAAAAAGGAGATGATTGTATTTATGAAGGAAACTATTTTACTGTTTCAAATTACTGACAAGCAAACTCGTTTAAAGGTAGAAATGGCTCTATTTCCACTAAGAGTTCGTATTCGTTATATCGAACAAGAGGAACTAAATCAACCTCTTGGTGCATTAGCAAAGATAAAAGAGATTCCTCCAAAAGATGGACTTTATTCAGGGGAACCTCTTCCAGATAGCATGATTGTTTTTTGTGGATTTGATGATAAAAAGTTAAACCAGGCACTCCTTTCTTTACGCAAATGTGGTGCAGGTCCTTTTCCTTACAAAGCAATTCTTACCCCCACAAACCAACACTGGACTCCTACAGAATGTTTTTTGGAGCTAAAACGGGAGCATGAATATATGCGTGCAAAACAAGAGTTCAAAAAAGAATAGGCAGAGCTACTACGCTCTGCCCTCTGCCACAAATTGACTTTGATACAATTCTTTATAAAATCCACCCTTTGCTATTAGCTCATCATGATTTCCCTGCTCCAAAATGTTGCCATCTTTCATAACAAGAATCACATCTGCTTCACGAATGGTAGACAGTCTATGAGCAACAATAAAACTTGTTCTTCCCTCCATCATCTTTTGGAATGCTTTTTGAACTTTTATCTCTGTACGAGTATCTATTGAGGAGGTTGCCTCATCTAGAATTAGCATGTCTGGAAGATTTAACATTACTCGTGCAATACATAAAAGCTGCTTTTGTCCCTGTGATAAATTTCCTCCATCTTCTTCTAGAACTGTTTCATATCCATGTTCCATTCTCTTAATAAAGCTATGTGCATGTGCTGCTTTTGCAGCTTCTATCATCTGTTCTTTTGTTGCATTTGGATTTCCATACAATATATTTTCTGCTACAGTTCCTGCCTTTAACCAAGTATCTTGCAATACCATGCCAAAATTAGAGCGTAAACTGTCCTTTGTAATCTCTCGTATTTCCTTACCACTGACGTAAATATTCCCCTTATCTATTTCATAAAATCGCATCAAAAGATTAATTAACGTTGTTTTTCCACATCCAGTAGGTCCAACAATTGCTATTTTCTGACCTGGCTTAACTTGTAAATTTAAATCTTTTAAAAGCTCCCTATCTTTTTGATAAGAAAAGCTTACATGACTTAGCTCTAAACTTCCGTCCACCTGTTTCAATGAATGTGCGTTTTCTATATCTTGAGTTTCCACCTCTTCTTCTAAAAAGGAGAATACTCTCCCTGCACAAGCAATGGCATTTTGAAGCTCTGTTATAACACCTGAAATCTCATTAAAAGGTTTTGTGTATTGATTTGCATAACTTAAAAAACTAGACAGCTGTCCTACTGTAATCGCCCCTTGAACCGCTGTAATTGCACCGACAATACTTACTCCTGTGTACACCAATCCATTTACAAATCGAGTGCTTGGATTGGTAGTAGATGAGAAAAAGATCGCTTTTATACTTATATCTTGCAATTTACTATTAATAAGATCAAAGCGTTCTAATGCACGCTCTCCATATCCAAATGCCTGAACAATTTTTTGATTTCCAACCATTTCATTGACTAGGGATGTCATCTCAGCTCTTGTTTCTGACTGTTTTCTAAAA
The DNA here is from genome assembly GCA_018883985.1 of Candidatus Ruminococcus intestinipullorum. Lineage (GTDB taxonomy): Bacteria > Bacillota > Clostridia > Lachnospirales > Lachnospiraceae > Mediterraneibacter > Mediterraneibacter intestinipullorum_A. Next base: position 1,869 of record JAHLFA010000045.1, read on the forward strand.
AATTGATACGTTTTTTTAGCTATAAATCCTGCCACAAAAAATGAAATTGGCGTAATAAGAATCACAACGAGAGAAATTTGTACATCTATAGACAGCATAAAGCATAGCGTCCCTATAATGGTAACCACTCCTGTAAAAAGCTGATTAAGTCCTAATAAAATACCGTCAGAAAATTGCTCAACATCTGTAATTAAGCGACTTAAAGTTTCTCCATTCGTATGACTATCCACATATTTTAAAGGCAGCCTTTGCAATTTTTGAAATGCAGTAACTCGGATATCTCGAACAATATGATACGTAATTGTATTACTGCATAAATTCATCAGCCATTGAGCTAAACTCGTAATTCCTACAATTACAGCTAGTTGGATTATAATTTTTACGATTCCCTTAAAATCTACCAATCCTTTTCCAATAATCAAATCAACAGCTCTTCCTATCAGCACAGGTGCATATAAAGTTAAAGATGCACTTATAAAAGCAAAAAATAAGGATGCAACTATATAGTGTAAATAGTACTTCATAAAATATGCTATTTTCTTTAATATAATTCTTTCATCCTTATCCATCTTATTTACCCTCCTTAGAAAATTGAGAATGATAAATCTCTTGATAAACAGTACAACTCTCTAAAAGCTCCTGATGTGTTCCATATCCCACAATCTCACCGTCATCTAACACAATAATTTTATTTGCATTCATAATAGAAGCTGTTCTTTGGGACACCAAAAACACGGTCATATCTCCTGTTTCCTCTGACAACGCCTTTCTAAGTTTTGCATCCGTAGCAAAATCTAATGCAGAGGCACTATCATCTAAAATTAAAATTTCTGGATGGCCTACCAATGCTCTTGCAATTGTAAGCCTTTGTCTTTGACCCCCAGATAAATTTTTCCCACCTTCACTAATTGCGAAATCTAATCCTCCTGGTTTCTCCTTGACAAATTCCCATGCCTGTGCTGTTTTCAATGCCCAAATCATTTCTTCTTCCGTAGCATTCTCTTTTCGCATTTGAAGATTGCTTCGAATTGTTCCTGCAAAGAGAACTGCTTTTTGAGGAACGATTCCTATCTTTTCACGAAGTTCTTGCAGACGATAGGTTCGAACATCGTTTCCATCTATAAAAACAGCTCCTTTCGTTACATCATAGAATCTGGAAATTAAATTTACTACTGTTGACTTTCCAGAGCCTGTTCCACCGATAATCCCAATCGTTTCTCCTGCCATTGCTGTAAAATTGAGATTCGATATTACTTCTTGTGTATGTTTTTCATAAGCAAATGATACACTTTTCATTTCTACTCTAGGTACATGAATGGAAGATTCTGTATTTGCTCCACTTCCGTCTTTCACAGAGGTTTTTAATTGAAACACCTCATTAATACGTCCTGCTGAAGCAATTGCTTTTGTAAAAGAAACAATCAAAGTAGATAGTGCTAAAAGTGCCAGTAAAATCTGAGTCATATAATTGATGAGTGCCACAACTTCTCCTTGTGTCAAAAGTCCATTGTTTGTCTGCTTTCCACCAAACCATACAACTGCAATAATTCCTGCATTTACAAGCATATATGTCACTGGATTTAAAAGTGCAGATATTTTTCCAACAAATAATTGCAATTTCATTAACTGTTCACTTTTCTCTTCATACTCTTTTTGTTCTCTCTTTTGAGTACAAAACGCTCGTATTACTCGAATACCAGTTAAATTTTCCCTTGTAGATAATAAGACCTCATCTAGTTTATGCTGTACTTTTTTATATAACGGAATGGTCCATAACATAATTCCATAGATAACAAAAGATAACAAAGGAACTGCCACTACAAAAATAACTGCCAGTCTAACATTAATTGCAAATGCCATAATCACTGCTCCAATTACAATAAATGGAGAGCGAAGAAATAATCTTAATACTAGATTTACACCTGACTGCACTTGGTTAATATCTTGAATCATTCGAACAACAAGTGTAGAGGTTCCTATTTGATCTAACTCACTATAAGAGAGCTTACTTATATGCTCAAACAAATCATGCCGAAGCTCTGTTCCAAATCCCACCGCTGCCTTTGCCGCAAAATATTGTGCAAGCAGGGAACAAATCAGACCAAAAACTCCAAAAGCTACTAAAATAGTTGCCATTTTCCATATATATACCATATCCCTCTGGCGAATTCCCACATCAATAATCTGTGCCGTAATCAGTGGAACAATCAATTCAAATACTGCCTCTAAGAGCTTAAACAATGGACCTATAATACTTTCTTCCTTATAATTTTTTAAATACGGAATTAACTTCCACACAATAATTCCCTCCCAATCTTTCCCTTTCTATTGTTTATTCTAGCAAATTCATGCAACGCTTATCAAGTAAAGATTTTTATTGACTTTCCAAGTAAAACAAAGTATTGTATTAGTTATATAATACAATAAAACAATTTTTATATGGAGGACAATTTTATGGACCCACTAATCAAAGTCGAAGATATTCATAAAATTTATAATCCTGGAGAAAACGAAGTTCGTGCGTTAGATGGAATAAATTTAGATATCCAAACTGGAGAGCTTGTTGCAATTATTGGGCATTCTGGCTCTGGAAAATCTACTCTTATGAATATGTTAGGCTGCCTTGACACTCCAACATCTGGATGTTATTACCTAAATGGGCAGGACGTATCCCAACTAAATGACAATGAACTTTCCGATATCCGTAATAAGTACATCGGTTTTATTTTTCAGGGTTTTAACTTAATTCAGAATTTAGATGCCATACGAAATGTAGAGCTACCTTTAGTATATCGTGGTATTCCTAAAAAAATGAGGCGAGAGATTGCAATAGAGGCTTTAAAAAAAGTAGGACTTGAAAAACGAATGAATCATCGTCCTAATGAGCTTTCTGGAGGACAGCAACAACGTGTTGCCGTAGCTCGTGCAATCGCTGCCAAACCACCTATTATATTAGCTGACGAACCAACGGGTAATCTAGACAGTAGCTCGACCACGGAAATCATGGGGATTTTAAAAGAATTACATCAAAGTGGAAGAACAGTAATTATTATTACACATGATGATGACATTGCAAATCAAGCTGATCGTGTCATACGAATCATGGATGGAAAAATTCAAGAAGATTATTTTAATTAAACAAAGGAGGACTTCTAATGCTTTCAAAAAAGAAAAAACTACCTAGCTGGGCTATTTTCCCTATAATCGGTGTACTCATCTTAATTACAATCATTATTTCACTTTTTACTTCTAATACTCCTAAGCATCAAAATGTGACATTAAATGTTGTAGAAGTATCTACTGGAACTGTACAGGAAGTATATAATACAAGTGGACTAATTGAAAGTGAGCAGACCAAAACATATTATTCCCCTGTTACTGCTCCTATTGCATCCAATCATGCTATTGTAGGGCAACCAGTAAAGAGTGGGGATGTGTTGATTACATATGATACTTCTTCACTAGAACGTGACAATCAGCAGGCAATTTTAAATCTACAATCTGCAAAAAACGCTTCGGAAGCTACACGTGCTCAAAATGCAAAAGCAATCGACGCTGCAAATGCTGCTAACGCTGCCGCTGCAGAACAAATTAATGCTTTGGCAGAAACTGTAAACACTTTGGCTACACAAGTGAATGAGGCATATCATATCTTTCAGCAAAACCAGGCCAATGCAGCTTCTATGACAAATGAGCTAAATACACAAAGGCAAACACTTCAACAAAAAATAGAAGAAAAGAAACAGATTTTAACCCAAAATCAAGCCGTAATTGATAGCGTAGAAACTGGATATGCTGGTCTTCGCTATGAGGCTGAACAGTTAAAACAACAATTAAGTAAGGATCCTACTTTCTCTTTAGACGAATCACAACAAGCCTTAGTTGATGCTTTTGATAACTATGATATTGCTTTAGCCCAAAAAAGTACTGCACAAGCTGAATTAGAACAGTTAGAAGAACAACTAAATTCACTGGTTGATCCAACTGTTGATGATGCTGGGTATTCCCAATTGAAAGCACAATATGATGCAGCCTATGCACAGTGGCAATCTGCTTTAGCTGCAAACTCTACTGTACAGACAGAAACTGGAATGACTTCTTCTGAGCTTACGAATTTGGATATTAGTGATAATCTAGCCGAGCTTGCTGCCTTAACTCCTGCCGAGTTGGTAGCCAAAGGTCAAGAAGGAATTAAGGCTGATATGAATGGTGTTATTGCCTCTGTAGAGCTTGGGCAGACAAATTTAGCTTCTCAAGGTATGCCTTTGGTTACTATTGCAAGTACAGATCAAGTTCGTGTAAAAATCGAAATCTCACCTGATGATTACAGTAAATTTAAAACTGGCACGGAAGCTGAAATTACCATTGGAGAACACAAATACAAGGGAGTCTTATCTAGTATAGATAAAATTGCAATGCCTAATAGCAAGGGAAATTCTGTTATTGGCGGTGAAATCCACATTACCAATCCTGATTCTGAGATTTGCATCGGTGCTTCTGCAAAAATTTCCATGGTACTTGCTCAATCTAAGGATGTTCTTGTTGTACCTACGGAAGTAATTAATCTTTCTTCTGAAGGCGATTTTGTATATATTATTGAAGATGGAATTGTAAAGAAATGTCCTGTAGAAGTAGGAACCACTTCCACTTCTCAAGCAGAAATACTAAGTGGGCTAAAAGAAGGAGATCAAGTTGTATCTGATTTGAATACAGATATCAAAGAAGGTATGACAGCAACTGCTCTCTCAAGTAAGAAATAACAAGGAGAATACTATGGGGCAATATTTAGAATATATTAAAATGGCATTGGACAATATACGCTCCAATTTGGGGCGTTCCTTCCTGACTATGTTAGGTATTATTATAGGTATTACTTCAGTCGTTACCATTGTTTCAATTGGAAATGGACTAAAAAAAGATGTTTTGGAGGCATCCAATGAGCAGAATAATACGATAACCATTACTGCAAATACAGAAGAAATTACAAATACTCGTATTATTACTGGTGATGATATCTCTTTTTTAAAAACTTCTTTGCAAGATTCTATCGAAAGTATCTCTGCATATGAAATGAGTATGGGTACTTTAGAAACTAGAAAAGGAAAGTTTGATGCCTATCTCACCTTAACAACGCCTGATTATGTGCATGCTCAGTATACAAACCCATTGGTATCAGGAAATTATTTTACAGAAAGCGATGTTTCTAATGAACGACCTGTCTGTGTTATTGATGAATTGACTGCACGGTACTTGTTTGGAAATACCGATGTAATTGGAATGAATGTGGAACTTATTGTAGACAACAGTATTCAAAGTCTAAATATCATTGGAATTCGTGAAACACCTGAGGAAATGCTAGAAGTCGAAAAACAATATCAGGCGATGGGACTTGGAAAAACCATTTCCATTGAACTTCCCTATACGCTTTCTAATTCCTTTGGTGCACCAATTGAATCATTTTCCTCTATTAATGTAACGGTATATGATAGTACCTCTGCGAACCAAATTGCACAAACTGCTGTAAGACTTCTAAATTCTCGACATAAAAACCTTGGAGATGCACCTCTCATACAGCAAAAGCCTATTGACTTTTCTAATATTTTAGGTCCTGTTATGGATGGTGTTACAGCTTTTGTTGCTTTAGTTGCTGGCATCTCTCTGATTGTAGGAGGAATTGGAGTTATGAATATTATGCTTGTTTCTGTAACAGAGCGTACTAGGGAAATTGGAATCCGAAAATCGCTTGGTGCTAAAACTGGCTCCATTATCGCACAATTTCTCTGTGAATCAGCAATCATTTCTGGATTGGGAGGAATCATAGGTATTTTACTTGGTGCTGGTTTGACCGCATTTATTAGTGCTTTAGGTATTGGTGGAATTTCTGCACAACTTTCTTTACCTGCCATTATTGTTGCTACTGTTTTTTCTTGTAGTGTGGGCATTATATTTGGAATTTATCCAGCCAGAAAGGCTGCACAATTAAGTCCAATTGAGGCACTTCGCAGAATGTAAATTTACATTTCTGCATTTGCATAAATTTTTATTTAACGGAGGTTTTTCAAATGAAAAAAACAAGTAAATTATTAAAGGGAATGTCTATTGTTTATCTAATTTTGGGAGTATTGAATCTTATCAGCAGTGTGTTCTCACTCCTTATGAAAGATTCCATAGAGAGTACTCTCCAATCCATGGGAATGTCCGTTCCTACTATCTCGTACATTCTTACCCTGATTGGTGCTATTATCATGATTGTAGCTGGTATTTTAGGAATTATGCATAAGTCCAAACAATCTATTTTGTATGCTGTTGTTATACTTCTCGTTTATTATTTGGGAATTTTCATTTATAACACATTATCTATTGGACTTGCTCCTTTAAACTTATTATCCTTTTTACTTCCACTCCTCTACACTTGGGGCTGGTACCAATCTGAAGACTAATTGATTTATGAATACGATTGCTTTTTGGACATAAAGATACTATAATCTAACTATTAAAAACAGTTAATATTTAGAGAGAGGTATGCTAGTATGAAGAAAAGAGTTGTTGTTGCACTTGGACATCGTGCTTTAGGAACTACGCTTCCTGAACAAAAAATTGCAGTTAAAAATACAGCAAAAGTGATTGCTGACTTGATTGAAGAAGGATTCCAAGTTGCTATTACACATAGTAATGCACCACAAATTGGAATGATTCACACTGCAATGAATGAATTTGGTCATAAATATGAAGGATATACTGCCGCACCTATGTCTGTTTGCTCTGCTATGAGCCAAGGTTATATCGGATATGACTTGCAAAATGGTATTCGAGAAGAACTTCTAAATCGTGGTATTTATAGAACTGTAAGTACTATTTTAACACAAGTTATTGTAGATCCTTACGATGAAGCTTTCTATACTCCTACTAAAGTTTTGGGACGTTATATGAATGCTGAAGAGGCTGACATTGAGCGTAAAAAGGGCAATTATGTCATCGAAGAGGCTGGGAAAGGATTCCGCCGAGTTGTTTCTGCTCCACATCCAGTAAAAATTGTAGAGCTAGATGCTATCCAAGCTCTTTTAGATGCGGATCAAATTGTAATTGCTGCAGGCGGTGGTGGAATCCCTGTACTAGAACAGGAGAACCATTTAAAAGGTGCCAGTGCTGTTATTGAAAAGGATTTAACAGCAGGCAAACTTGCAGAGGGTATTGATGCAGATCAACTGATTATCCTTACAAGTGTTGAACAAGTTTGTCTTCATTTAGGAAAAGAAAATGAGGAAAAACTAGGGTCTATTTCTGTAGCACAAGCGAAAGAATATATGAATGAGGGACATTTTGGAGTCTACAATATGCTTCCAAAATTCCAGGCTGCTGTACACTTCGTTGAGGAACGTGACAATCGCAGTGCCTTAATTACATCTTATGATAAAGTAAAAGAGGGACTGAAAGGAAAAACTGGAACCATCATTCATAATTAAGATAAGAAATTTTTAATGCCGAAAACTATTCCTAGATTTTCGGCATTTTCATTACATTAAATTAGCTTTTCGAAGAATTGGACGAAGAATATTATATAAGAGAACTACTAATATTGTCGAAACAACAGCATTTACAAATGTGGCTGCTGCAGTCCATTTTGCTAATATACTTGCTACTTCTTGTGGCTGTCCTAGTATATACTGTTTATAAAAATATCCTACAATTGGATCTGCAATTACATTAAACCCTAGTCCTGCCACTGACGAAAGAATGCTCCAGCGTAAAACATACTTTTTATCTGTACTTTCATTGATTTTTGCAATCCTATGTGCAACAAATCCTACAATTAGCCCAATACACAATTTTAAGAAAAATGTTTTTGGTGCTCCTACTATATAAACAGGGTCTAACAAATCTGCAATTGTCATCCCTATCGCTCCTGCTAATCCACCATACCATCCTCCAAGCATCAACGCCCCAAGTACACAAAAGGTATTTCCTATGTGAATAGATGTAGCATCTCCCCCTGGCATTGGAATTTTAATCTGTAAAAATGTAAAAGATACGAAGCATAATGCTGCCATAAGAGCCGTCTGTGATAATTTGATAATTGTTTGATTTCTTCTTTCCATGTTATCTCTCTCCTATTCCTAAAAAATAAAACCGCCATGTGACTTCCACATTTGACGGTTTCATCATAACACTTCATATCCCTCGTATAAATGACCAGTTACTTATTTTTTCATCATACCAGTTTTTATTTTTGATTTGCAGGCTCAACCACAATTTGTTTTCCTTTAATTTTAGTGTTTTTCATTGCCTCAATAACGGATTTTGCATGTTCCCTTGGCACTTCTACAAACGTATACTTATCAAACATATCGATTGTTCCAATCAATTTTCCAGAAATCCCACTCTCTCCAGCAATTGCACCAACAATATCTCCTGGCTTTGCCTTATTCTTCTTTCCAATATTGATGAATAAACGAACCATTCCTGGCTCTTGTGCACCTGTATCCTCAAATTCCATTTCTGCGTTTTTATTTTCATCATACCCAGAACATAACTTTAAGAATGCAGCTGCTATATCCATTGTTGTGTAATCTTCCTCATTTACACGTTCTTCTATGGCTTCTATAAACCTACTTAAATCTTCTGCTTCAATTATTCGCTCCACTTGATCTAGTACATTTCCCATCTTTGTATTTGCAACGTCGTTTAAAGATGGAACTTTTTGTGCAAAGATTTTTGTTTTACAATATCTTTGAATTTCCTTTAACTTATACAATTCCCTTCCTGAAACAAAGGAAAAGGAACGTCCAACACGTCCTGCACGTCCTGTTCTTCCAATACGATGTACGTAATATTCATCATCTTGTGGTAAATCATAATTAAATACAGCCTCTACATCATCAACATCAATTCCTCGTGCAGCTACATCTGTACAAACAAGAATATCTGTCTTTCCCGAGCGAAATCCTTGCATAACTCTATCTCTCTGAGCCTGCTTCATATCTCCATGCAGTCCTGCTGCAAAATAACCTCTTCCCAGTAATGTATTTACCAATATATCTACTTGCTTTTTGGTATTACAAAATACAACTGACAGTTTCGGTGTATATATATCTAAAAGGCGAGAAAGAACCTCATCTTTATTCTTAGGTCTTACTTCATAATAATATTGTTCAATATTTGGAACAGTTAATTCTTTTTTTGTAACCTTAACAAGCTGTGCATCTTTTTGAAATTGCTTTGTTATTTCCATAATTGCCTTTGGCATTGTAGCAGAAAATAATACGGTTTGATGTTCCTTTGGTATTCCCTCCAAAATAGTTTCTATATCTTCACGAAATCCCATATTTAACATCTCATCTGCTTCATCTAAAACTATGGTATGCACATCTTCCATTTTCATAGTTCTTCTTCTCATATGGTCCATCACTCGACCTGGAGTACCAATGACAAGCTGGACTCCACTTTTTAAAGAACGAATTTGCTTTACAATTTCTTGTCCTCCATAAATTGGAAGCACCTTAATCCCATGCAAATATTTTGCCAGATTTCTTATTTCATCTGCTACCTGAATTGCTAACTCTCTTGTTGGACAAAGCACAATGGCTTGAAGCTTTTTGTTTTTAGGATCAATCTTCTCTAAAAGTGGGATTCCAAAAGCAGCCGTCTTTCCAGTTCCTGTCTGTGCCTGACCAATTACATCTCTTCCACTCATTATAACTGGAATTGCTTTCGACTGAATTGGCGATGCCTCTTCAAACCCCATATATTTAACAGCTTTGATAATTTCTGTACTCAATCCCAGTTCTTCAAACTTTAATTCTTCCATAAAACTCCTTTTCTATACTTAAAAATAACTTTCCCATCATAACAAAATTTTTTATATATGTCAAAAATTTTATTTTTTACTTGATTTTAATAATTATTTCTCATAATATATACATATACTATATATAGTTTTAAAAACTACTTGTAAACTTTTTTTGTTTGGAGGCGTTATTATGAATAAATCTTATTATATAAAAGAACCTGGAAGTGCAATTACTCATTTCATTGGAATGATAGCTGCAATTATCGCTACATTCCCATTATTGTACAAAGCTTCCCAATCTACAAATCGAATTTACCTTATCTCATTAACGATTTATGCTGTAAGTTTAATTTTATTATATGCTGCAAGTACAACCTACCATACTTTTAATATTTCTAAAAAGATAAATACTATTTTAAAAAAGATTGACCATATGATGATATTTATTTTAATTGCAGGCAGTTATACTCCTGTTTGCCTGATTACGTTAAAGGGTAAAACAGGTATCGTTCTACTTTCCATTGTATGGGCAATTGCAATCATTGGAATTTGCATCAAAGCCTTTTGGGTGTACTGTCCAAAATGGGTTTCTTCTATATTATATATATCCATGGGGTGGACTTGTGTTCTTGCTTTTTCTAAACTTTTAGATGCTCTCTCCACACCAGCATTTCTCTGGTTACTATTTGGAGGCATCATTTATACGATAGGTGGTATCATCTACGCATTGAAACTATCTGTTTTTAACAAAAAACATAAATATTTTGGCAGCCATGAGATTTTCCATCTCTTTGTTATGGGTGGAAGTATTTGCCATTTTGTTGTAATGTATGTGTATGTACTCCCTTAAAACTGATAAGGTTTCCCATTCAATGAAGCTTGTGTTAAATTCCCCTTTCCATCATACACAAGCTTCAGGGAGAAAAATTCTTTCGTTTCATTTAATAATCGAAAGAATATTTTATCTCCCTCCCATATATTTAAGTCAAAAACTTTCTCTTTTTCAATCCACACCAATTCCCCTTCATTACATGAAATTTGTTTCCCTGTAAATTCATCTGCAGTAAAGAGTGACATATACTCCGTTACTCCATCTCCAGATATAAAAGTAACAATCCCTCGATATTGATATGAAGTTAGTGTATATCCTGTTTCCTCATAGACCTCTCGAAGCAAACACTCCTCTGGACTTTCATTTTCCTCAAAATGCCCTCCTACACCAATCCATTTATCCTGATTTACATCATTCTTCTTTTTAATTCGATGAAGCATTAAATATTTCCCATCTTTTTCTATATAACACAGTGTACTTAGTCCTATCATCTGTTGTGTCCTTTCCTGTAAATTTTATGCAATATTATATCATTTAGGTAAGCTATCCTCAACACATAAAGCTCCATATCCCAATTGATTATTTGGCCAACTACTAAAACCAGGTAATCGCCTTGCACCTCTTCTTAAATACGCTTTTATCTTTTCCCCATATAAATAAGGATCGTTTCCTCTGACAATTCCCCATTCCATTAAAAGTGCTGCACTTCCAGTTACAAAAGGTACTGCAAAGGAGGTTCCTGTATACTCTGCATACCCTCCTCCCGCTCTCGTTGAAGTTACATCCACTCCTGGTGCTGCCAAATCTGGCTTTTGTACCCATGCCTCATTCCTACTTTCCTGTGCACCTCTACCTGAAAAATCAGCATAGGAAAATGTTAAAGCGTCATAGGCTCCTACTGTAATTACTCGATACGCAGTGGATGGTATCGTTAGCGTATTTTCACTATTTGGCTCTAGAAATGTTGTTCCTTCATTCAATAAATTTTGACTAGGCAGCCACATATTATATTCCCCAACAACTATTTTCTTAGGAACAATAATAAACTGCCAAACACCAGAATCTATATATGAATTTACTGGCAAGAAATCAAAGTAAATTTCTTGATTTACACTATATGGACTTGGTTTTCCATAATATAAAAGAATCTCTGTATTTCCTAAAAGTAATCTTTGTGTACCCAACACTTCGGAAATAGGTCCTACTCTCTGACCTGATGGACTAACCAAATAAATTTCTACCTCATCTGTGTATGCTTTCCACAGCTGTACACTAAGCGTTGGTTCATTATTTTGAACTCCTAATTCTACAACTTCCTCTGTATTTTCCATAAATTGCCCTACTACATGACCAGCTGCTGCCCCCTCATTTCCGCTCCCAACACAAAGTACACTTTTCCAGTAATTTGAAATATCGTCTAAAAATCGCTCTAATAGGGAATTTCCAACATGGGAACCATACGTATTGCCAAAACTTATATTAATAGCAATTGGCATTCCAAACTCCTCTGCTTTTCGAATAACATAATCTACCCCTTGTATCAATTCGGTTGTTCTTGGAAATCCCCCTTCCCTTGGTACACCTAATTTTACTACTAAAATTTCACTTTCTGGTGCGACTCCTGCATACATCTCTCCTATGCTGGCCCGTCCGTTTCCTGCTGCAATGCCTGCCACTGCTGTTCCATGCCCTGATACATCTACACTAGGAACGATTCGTCTTTGTTCTTCCCTATCTTCCTGATTCAAAGCTTCATTTATCTGCTCCTGTGTATATTCTGTTCCAATTTGGTATCCATTGGGTGGATTCCCCTCTATTGTTTGATCCCAAATTGCTCGAATTCTAGTAGAACCATCCTCCTTGCAAAAATCTGGATGTGTATAGTCTATTCCACTATCTATGATAGCTGTTAATACTCCACTACCTCCCAATGATAATGGTGGTGATTGTACTGGAAATATACAAGATACTCTTCGCCCATTTAACACCTCAAAAAATAATCTTTTTGGTTTTTCTATAAATTCTATTTGAGGAAACTCCGATAAAATATTGATGAAACTTTCTCGTATGGTCACAATTGCATACTCATTGAGTAACTCTGTTACAGAACTTGCAATCTGACGTATTTCGTCCAAATTTCCTGAATATTTCACAATCAAGTCCCATTCTCTTTCAACCTCTTGAAATCCTACATCTAGCTCTAGGGATTTTTCTCTTTCTTCTTGTGTAGCACTTAATGCAAGATTTAATAGATTTTCCATTTTCTGACTCATAAGCCCTCCATTCCGTGAAAAAAACAGCCACAACTCACATTACTTTATTTTCTATCATAAAGTACTATGAATTATGACTGTTTCATTACGATTTATTCATATATTTTTCGTTAAATTCAGATGCACTCACGGGACGACTGTAAAAATATCCTTGTCCATAATCGCTTCCTAATTTCTTTATCATATCATTATTCTCTTCTGTTTCAACACCTTCTACAACAGTAGATATTTGTAAAGACTTGGAAAGCTGAATTACTTGTTCCATGATTAATTTGGAATTTTCACTCTCATCTTTTGTGATTTCCATCAAAAATCCTCTATCCAACTTCAGCTCATCTATTTTTAACTTTCCAAGTGTATTCAATGACGAATATCCTGTACCAAAGTCATCCATTGAGATTTTAAATCCCTTTTCTTTTAATCGAGTAATCTTTTCATTTAATTCCTCTATATTTTCTACTACTAATCCTTCTAAAATTTCAAGTGTAATTAACTGAGGCGGTACTCTGTATACATCCATTAATAGACTTAAATTCTCTATATAGTCAGCTTCATAAAACAATAATTTTGACTGATTAACCGATATTGGTATTGGGTCAATCCCTTCGTCCAACCATTCTCTAATCTGTTGACATACCAATTCGACCATATGCATATCCAAGCGGATACAGAACCCATTTTTCTCAAAAAGTGGAATGAAATCCGACGGGTAAATCATCTCTCCATCTTTTTTTATCCAGCGTACCAATGCTTCTGCACCTGCAAGCGTATCTGTTCTAAGGTTTACTTTAGGCTGTAGGTATAAGTGGAACTCGCCATCCTCCAAAGCCTGATGCATATGACTTTCAATATAATTAATCATTTTATTTTGGCTGCTAACCCCTACATCATAAAAATAGATACTATCTGCAAAATTTTCTCTTGCTGTTTCTAATGCAAACATTACATGGGTTAATAGGTATTCTACATCTACCTCTTGCCCCTCATCTTCAGCTATAATAACACCACAATAAGGAGAAAGACGATAATTACTTCCCAAGTGCTTCGATATTTGAATCACATCATCTATTATTTTTTGAAGCTTATTGCGTAAAATTTCTTTATCACTTTCTGGCATAAAGATATAAAAATAGTCTGCTGTATCTCTACATATTAGGCATCCTTCCTTTAAATATTCCTTTAAAATTTCTGCAATATGACACAGCAATTGGTCTGCTTTTTCTTTCCCAAACAAGTCATTAATATACTTGAAATTATGAAGATTTAAGATTGCAATACTGCCTGAACTGCCTGAATTCTTTATCTTCAATCTATTGAATACTTCTCTTCTAAAATAAATCAAATTAGAAATACCTGTTAGTTGATCATGATAAGCAACAGATAAAAGCTCTTTTCCTGTTACATAAATTTGACGATAACCAACTCCAAGTATCAATAAAATTAAGATAATTACACTCACAAATAAAATTGTAATCATTCGTATCATATGGTACACAAATACATTATTTTCCTGAAGGTTACTTATACAGAATAAATACCAATTATTAATCCCTACTGGTCTTAAAATTGCTTGATACGTTTCTCCTTCATATGAAAAAGAAAAAGAATAATTTTCTCCTGCTGCCAATGCTGTTTGAACATCCACTAGCTCTTCTTTATCAAAATATGGCTGTACAAAAATAGACTCTTCTGCTTCTGTAACAACAGAGCGGTCAGAACGAATCAAATACTCACCATTGCTGCTTACCATATGAATATAGCCACTATCTTGTAAAATCCAATCCCCATCTAACATATCAGAAAAGGCTTTCATATCATCATTGGCTACTAGTACACCTTCTACATTATTCCCACGCATGACAGGAATACCATAAGCAAATACGGTTTCTTTGGAATCTTTTGATTTAAATAACCATGAAACTGTTTCCCTACCTTTTAGCGACTCTTCTACAACTGTCTGTACTTCGTCTGGCATACTCATCAAAGGTACGTTATGCAAAATTTTAATTCCTTGATTGATAGCAACTGTCCCATTTTTTGAAGCATCAAAGTACGCTAACATTGTAAATTGATTATGTAGCTTTGCCTTTTTAAGCTTTTGTCCTAATGTTTCATCGTCTAAATCTTCTGATTCTTCAAATACAGTAGAAAATGTATTTAAAATCTGAAGCTCTGTATTAATCTGATCTTGAATACGAACGGCATATTCATCTACTTCTGATTGAATTCCATCGTATGTGAGCTGCTGCAACATATTTGATAAATAAGTTCCCCCTGCAACACTCCCTATTAGTAAAATAATTGCAACACCTACTATAAATAATACTGTAACTCTTAATCGCCTTCGTATTCGATTTTCATTCATTCACGTATCATCTCCTCTTAAATTAATTAAATCCAATCAACCTTCTTGCCACACTATATGCCATGGAAGAAACCCTTCTGCCTGATCTTCCTGGAAGATTCATTGTCTGTCCTAGAATTCCATGTCGAATTTTCATATATGTTTTATAGTCTTTTTTCTTTAAATAATGCCAAAGTTCTTTCTTTTTTTCTAAATTTTCTTTTTCTTTTGATCGAATACATAGGATAGAAGAAACAGTCATCATAATAGCCAAATAATTAATCATATATTTACGAAGTTTCTTACTCTCTATCATACGAAGCTGATACATATCAATCATAGTCTTTGTTACAAAAATTTGTTGATCAATTCTGCTTATCATTACCTTTTCATTCACAGACTGATCTTCTCTTCCAATAAAATACCTATAAAAATCTACATCCATGTAATAGAGAGTTCGTACATATGGCAATGGATAATATACATAAATATTATCTACATAAAATGTATGTTTTGGAAGCTTAAGCTGACATAATCGGAGCATCTCTGTACGATATATTACAGAATGCATCAATATATATTGATCTAAATGAAATAATCCTACATCTTCCCATCGGAAAATCTGATTCTGTGGAAGTACGTTTTTATAATGGATTATCTTTTTATTACTCATCCCAACTTTTTCATACACATAGTTAGATATCAACATGTCCACCTTTGTGTTTGCTTCTACAAAACCTTTTATTACCTGAAGAATTTTCAACAAGGCGTCCTCGTCCAACCAATCATCACTATCCACTACTTTATAATAAATGCCCGTTGCATTCTCTAATCCTGTATTGACTGCATCTCCATGCCCACCATTTTCCTTGTAGATTGCCTTTACAATATTGGGATACATCTTTGCATAGCGATCTGCAATAATTTGTGTTCCATCTGTGGAACCATCATTTACAATAATAATCTCTACATCTTCTCCTGCAGGAAGAATAGACTGAATTGCTTTCTCCATATATGCTTCTGAATTATAGCATGGAATTGCAAATGTTATATACTTCATCTTTACACCTCTTCTTTTAGATATCCAAATTATAACCTAATTTACCATTTTTTCCAACACTTAATTTTGAGAAGGAACGTTGCACCTTTCTTTTCTTTATGTTAGTATAGCAAGCGCAATATTTTTATACTATCAAAAAATTACTTGGAGGAATATTACATGAAAAAAAATGCAGTTGTTGGGCAATCAGGAGGACCTACCTCAGTTATAAATGCAAGCCTTTATGGTGTACTCAACGAAAGTTTTAAACATGAGGATACAATTGGTTGCGTTTATGGTATGATAAATGGAATTGAAGGTTTTTTAAATAACCAAATTATGAATTTATCAAAACTACGCAATTCTAGTGAACTCTCCTTGATTCAAACTACCCCCGGAGCCTATCTTGGTTCTTGTCGCTACAAACTGCCAGAAGACTTATCTAATCCTATCTATTCTGAATTATTCTCAAAATTCGAGGAATATAATATCGGATATTTCTTTTACATCGGTGGGAACGATTCTATGGATACTGTTAGCAAACTTTCCCTGTATGCTAAAAAAGTAAATAGTGATATTCGTATCATTGGAATCCCCAAAACAATTGATAATGATTTAATTGAAACAGATCATACACCAGGCTATGGAAGTGCTGCAAAATATGTTGCTTCCACTGTGAGAGAAATTTCCATAGATGCTTCTGTGTATGACAATAAAAAATCTGTCACTATTATAGAAATTATGGGACGTCATGCTGGATGGCTTACGGCCGCTAGTGCACTTGCTAGAAAATTTGATGGGGACAACCCATTGTTAATCTATTTACCAGAAGCCGTATTTGACACAGAAAGTTTTCTTCAAAAAGTAAAAGAGGCACTAGAACATACAGCAAACGTAGTTGTTTGTATTTCTGAAGGTATTCGTGATAAAGATGGAAAATTTATTTGTGAATATTCGCACAGCGTGGGCATAGATACTTTTGGACACAAAATGTTGACTGGTTCTGGAAAGTATCTAGAAAACCTAGTGAAAGACCATATTGGTGTGAAAGTTCGTTCTATTGAACTCAATGTTTGTCAGCGTTGTTCTTCCTCTATGTTATCCAAAACAGATCATGAAGAAGCAATTCACTCTGGTTCTTTTGGTGTTATTTCTGCTAAAAATGGAGAAACAGGTAAAATGGTTGCACTAAAACGTAGTTCTTTGGATACATACGATATTCAATATATATTAAAAGACGTCAATCAAATATGCAATCAGGAAAAGGTTGTTCCTTCTGATTGGATTATCAATGATGGAACGGATATATCTGAAGAATTTATTCGCTATATGCTTCCATTGATTCAGGGTTCTGTATCTGTTCCAATGGAAAATGGTGTTCCAGTGTTCGCTTACAGAAAATAAAATTCATGCAGTTCTTCTAGCTTTCTAGGAGGACTGCATTATTTTTATTTTATACTGCAACAACACTCGAGAGAATTTTGTGCAGGATTTGACAATAAATTCCCTCGATAATCGAATCTTGAACCGTGACATGGGCAATCCCATGTTTTTTCATCTGGATTCCATTCTAATTGACATCCCAAATGTGGACATTTTATATTTACTGCATAAATTTTTTCTTTTTCATCCTTGTATACCCCTACCTTTTCTCCACCAAATACTGCAACACCTCCATGCCCTGGCAATAGCTCTTTTATCGATTCCTTTGGCACTTGAAATATTCGTTTTGTTATGCTTTGTACTGCTGTCTTCCCTTCTTCTAAAACTTCAGGTAAGGAACCTACAATAGAGCGTTTTGGATTAAAAACATCTGCCATACTATTTTTTCTGCCACAGATCATATCAGTTAAAAGCATAGCAGAAACCATAGAAGACGTCATTCCCCATTTTTTGAATCCTGTAGCTATATACCAATTGGGCTGATTTGATGCAAAATTTCCTATATAAGGGGTTTGATCGATTGTTACACAATCCTGAGCAGACCATTTTCTCACAATTGTACAATTTGGGAACAATTCCCTTGCCTTTTGTTCTAACACTTTATAATGCCCACCCATTATATTTTCCCCAGTGCGATGCCCTTCTCCACCAAATAGAAGATATTTTCCCCAATTCCGAAATGAAAATGAATGTTTTTCCACACCAATGTACATTCCGTCCACATTCATCGCATTTTCTAACGCTAGAACATACGAGCGTTCTTGATGCATCTTCGTAAAATAAAGTCCTGGGAAGTTCACAAATGGAAAATGACATGCAAAAACAATCTTTTCTGCTTTTACTTTTCCTTTTGGAGTAAACACTATATTATTTTCAACTTTTCTGACAGGTGTATTCTCATAAATTCGTAATTTTTTTGAAATATGCGAAATAAATTTTAATGGATGAAATTGTGCTTGATTTTCAAACCTTACAGCCCCTATACAAGACAAAAACTGTATAGGAAGCTCCTTTGCAGGTACATAGGATGCTTGAATACCTGCCAATTGTGCCGCTCTAACCTCTTCCTCCAAACATTGCTTCTCTTTTGCATATAAATATGCATTAGTCTTTTCATAATCACAGTCTATCTTTTCCTCTTCAATCAATTGATGAAACTGTTTGATGGCTCTTTCGTTTGCGGCAGCATACTGCCAATTCTTCTCTTCTCCCAATTCTTTTAAAATAGTTTGATAAAACAATCCATGCTGTGACGTAATTTTTGCTGTTGTATTTTGTGTTTGTCCTGACGCAATTCGCTTTGCTTCAAGTACAATTACCTCTTTTCCCGCTTTCTGCAATTGGTGTGCAATTAAGCAGCCTGCCATACCTGCTCCTATCACAACAACCTCAACTTCTATTTCCCCTTCTAACATTTTCCTTCCTTTTATACTTTCTATATCCTCCCAAATTGAATTCATAAATACCTCCACGTACACTCTCTTTTTGTTATATTTTCCTATTTTGGTTTATTTATACAAATTCTATGTTTTCTTGACATCATTCACTTAATGCCATATATTGTTAAATAAAAGTTTCTGATTTTAAGGAGGGTTCTTAACTATGTGTGGAATTGTAGGTTTTACTGGAAAACAGCAAGCAGCAGAAATCTTGCTTGACGGACTATCTAAGCTAGAATATAGAGGATATGACTCAGCTGGTATTGCTGTAAGAAATGAGGATTCGGCTATTGAAATTGTAAAGGCAAAGGGACGTTTGAAATTTCTCTATGAAAAAACAAACTCTGGCCAATCCGTAATTGGAACTTGTGGGATTGGACATACAAGATGGGCTACTCATGGAGAACCATCTGAGGATAACGCCCATCCTCATTACAACGATGATTTTTCTATCGTGGGTGTTCACAATGGTATCATAGAAAACTATCAAGAATTGAAAGAAAAACTACAACGACATGGTTATCACTTTTATTCCTCTACGGACACCGAAGTCGCTATTAAACTCATTGACTATTATTATAAAAAGTATTATGGCAATCCAGTAGATGCAATAAATCGTACTATGGTGCGTATTCGTGGCTCCTATGCCCTTGCTGTAATGTTCAAAGACTACCCTGGCGAAATTTATGCTGCCAGAAAAGATAGCCCTATGATTTTAGGACTTCAGGATGGAGAGGCTTATCTTGCATCTGACGTTCCTGCAATTTTAAAATATACGAAAAATGTTTATTACATTGGAAATCTAGAAATTGCAAGATTACAAAAAGGAAAAATTACATTCTTTAATATTGACGGTGATGAAATAGAAAAAGAACTTACTGAGATTAAATGGGATTCCAAATCTGCTGAAAAAAATGGATTTGAACATTTTATGATGAAAGAAATACATGAACAGCCTAAAGCTATCCTAGACACATTAAACTCTATTATTTACGAGAATGAAATTCGTTTAGATTCTACAGGAATGACAGCAGAAGAAATGAAAAATGTTTCTCAAATTTATATTGTAGCCTGTGGTTCTGCTTATCATGTTGGTGTGACAGCTCAATATGTAATTGAAGATTTAGCACAAATTCCTGTACGTGTAGAATTGGCTTCTGAATTTAGATACAGACAGCCACTTGTTGATAAAAATGGTTTAGTAATAATTATCAGTCAATCAGGTGAAACCGCAGATAGTCTTGCTGCTCTTCGTGAAGCAAAACGTTTGGGTGTGAAAACTCTTGCAATTGTCAATGTGGTTGGGTCTTCCATTGCCCGAGAAGCAGATTATGTACTGTATACCCTTGCAGGACCAGAAATTGCCGTTGCTACCACAAAAGCATATAGCACACAGTTAATTGCTTGCTACGCATTGGCTATACAATTTGCAATGGTGCATTCTAAAATTGAACAGAATCAATACAAAGAATATATCGAAGAACTTTTAACACTCCCTGATAAAATCGCCTCACTTCTTGAAGATAAAGAGCGAATTCAATGGTTTGCATCAAAATTTTCAAACTCTAAAAATGCCTTTTTTATTGGACGTGGAATAGATTACTCGATTTCTTTAGAAGGCAGTTTGAAAATGAAAGAAATTAGTTATATACATTCTGAGGCTTATGCTGCTGGCGAATTAAAACATGGAACAATTAGCTTAATTGAAGATGGAACATTAGTGATTGGAGTTTTAACACAAAACTCACTCTTTGAAAAGACACTTTCTAATATGGTTGAAGTAAAAAGTCGTGGAGCATACCTCGTGGGAGTAACAACCTATGGAAACTACTGTATCGAAGATACGGCAGACTTTGTTATTTATATTCCGAAAACAGATTCTCACTTTACTGCTAGCCTTGCAGTTATACCTTTACAATTGCTGGGATATTATTTATCTGTTTCAAAAGGTTTAGATGTAGATAAACCTCGTAACCTTGCCAAATCTGTTACTGTAGAATAACAAAAAGGGACAGGGTGAAGTTGAATCGGGGACGTAGTCAAATGCAATTTGACTACGTCCCCGATTCACTGATTCAAAAAAAATAGCTCTCCAAAATGGAAAGCTACTTTCTGCAATGCGGATGAAGGGACTTGAACCCCCACGGTCTCCCACTAGATCCTAAGTCTAGCGCGTCTGCCAATTCCGCCACATCCGCAAATTCAATTATCAAAAATAAAACAAGTATAACTTATTTTATTTTTATGAGCGTGCGGGGATTCGAACCCCGGACAACTTGATTAAAAGTCAAGTGCTCTACCAACTGAGCTACACGCCCTTATTCTTTCCCTGGCTTCCAGGTAAACTGGGCTAGCTGGATTCGAACCAGCGAATGCAGGAGTCAAAGTCCTGTGCCTTACCGCTTGGCGATAGCCCATTAGTAAACTCAAGTCTGAAACTGCTTAGCCAGTCCATTAGAAAGAAAAGGTGGATAGTGGGACTCGAACCCACGACATCCAGAACCACAATCTGGCGCGCTAACCAACTGCACCATACCCACCATACCGAGCCTGAAGGGATTCGAACCCCTGACCTACGGCTTAGAAGGCCGTTGCTCTATCCAGCTGAGCTACAGACTCTTGCTTGCTTCTTACAGAATTGCTGCAAGAAAGCGGGTGATGGGAATCGAACCCACGTATCCAGCTTGGAAGGCTGGTGTTCTACCATTGAACTACACCCGCTAAGTCGGGGTGACAGGATTCGAACCTGCGACCTCCTGGTCCCAAACCAGGCGCTCTAGCCAAGCTGAGCCACACCCCGTTTTTGTGTCGGTTGTTTTGTCGTTTCTTGTATATCTCCTTGACACAATAGCTATTATACATAAGCACCTATATATTGTCAACACTTTTTTTAAACTTTTTTTATTTTTTTCTGTTTTTTATTTTAAACCTTTGAAAAACCCCCATTTTACAAGGGTTTTCCAAGCATAATTATTCTAAAAAACATTCTCTAAATTTAAATTTTTCCTCTTCATCCACTTCTAAAATTAAAAAACTTGCCTTTTTATTTTCTTGTCTAGGATAAGATAAACTGCCTGGATTTAATATTGTCATATCCTCTGAAATATTCAAATATGGTCTGTGAGTATGTCCAAACATGACAATATCCGCATTTCTAGCCTCCCCTTCTCTTTTAATATACTCCATCCCCATAGACACACAATAATTGTGTCCATGAGCAATAAAAATTTTCTTCTTTCCTATATAAAACTCTTTTTCTCTTGGAAGAGAAGAGAAAAAATCGTTATTCCCTGCAATAATATACTTCTCACAGTCTATAATTGCTTCTACATAATCCTCTCCACCCTCTAAATCTCCCAAGTGAATGAACATATCAATATCCCCAACCTGCTGCAATACTCTATCCAGATTCGTATGCTTACCATGTGTATCACTTACAATTAGTACTCTCATGACTTCCCCCCTACTATAACTCCTCTTTCGCTTTCATAACTTCACATATCTTTCTTAATGCATTTCCTCTATGACTTAGTGCATTCTTTTGAACAGGATCCATTTCTGCAGTCGTACAGCCATATTCAGGAACATAAAAAATAGGGTCGTACCCAAATCCATTCTCTCCTACTATCTTATCTCCGATTCTTCCTTCTATAGTGCCTCTAACAGTTTCTTCTGTTCCATCTGGAAATACTGCTGCAATAGCACAAACAAACCTTGCTGTACGCTTTTCTTCTTCTACCCCCTCTAAACGGTCTAAAAGCATTTGATTCTTTATATCATATGAGGTATCTACTCCTGCATATCTAGCAGAATAAATTCCAGGTTCTTTATTTAAATAGTCGATTTCCAAACCAGAGTCATCTGCCAATACAATATCATTAGGAAGTAATTTTGCAATTGCCCTAGCCTTTATTAATGCATTTTCCTCAAATGTACTTCCATCTTCTTCTATATCTAATTCAATTCCTGCTTCTTTCATAGATAAAATAGGCATATTCAAATGTTGTAATATCATTCGAATTTCTTTCATTTTATTTTCATTTCCTGTGGCAAATATAATTCTACTATTCATGTTATCTCCCTTATTTCTTTTGTTTTGGTGGCTTAGGTCCCATAAATTGATAAAAATACGTTTTCAACATTCCATTATAAATTTTTCGATTTTTATCTGCTTTTCTTCCAAAATAACGCTCTGTATCCTCATAGCTTGTTATCATATATGCTGACCAGCTATCCAAACGTTTAAAACTTTTCCCAAAATCAGCATATAAATTTGGAAGGTCTTTTTTCTCTTCTAATCGCTCTCCATATGGAGGATTTGTAATAATAAATCCATATTTCTTTGGATGATTCAAATCCTGAACTGCCCTCTGTTGAAAATGAATCAAATGATCCACACCTGCTTCCTCAGCATTTTTTCTCGCAGCCTTTATAACTTCCCCGTCTATGTCATATCCTTGAATATCAACCTTTACATCATTGTCTATCTGTTCATGTGCCTCATTGATTGCCTCATACCACTCTTTACGTGGAATAAAGTTCGTCCACTCTTCTGCTGTAAAAGAACGATTCATACCAGGTGCTATATTTGCTGCAATCATCGCCGCTTCAATAGGAAACGTCCCACTTCCACAGAAAGGATCTACTAAAATTCTATCTTTTTTCCATGGCGTTAACATAATTAAGGCTGCTGCCAATGTTTCTGTGATTGGTGCCTTGCTAGATAACTGTCTGTACCCTCTTTTATGTAGAGAAACTCCCGTTGTATCTAATCCAATGGTAACAATATCTTTCATTAAAAACACTCGAATTGGATAAGAAGCTCCATTCTCTTCAAACCAAGATACGTGATAATAATTTTTTAATCGCTCTACCATGGCCTTCTTCATAATAGACTGAATGTCTGACGGACTAAATAAACGACTTTTTACGGATGCTGCTTTTGTTACCCAAAACTTTCCATCCTGTGGTATATATTTTTCCCATGAAATCTGTTTTGTTTTCTCAAACAATTCATCAAATGTAACTGCTTTAAAACTTCCTACCTTCACCAAAATTCGTTCTGCTGTACGCAAGAATATATTTGCTCTACAAATTGCTTGTGTATCACCATAAAATGTAACTCGTCCATCTTCTACTTGAGCAATCTCATATCCTAACTGCTGTATTTCTTTTTTCAAAACGGCCTCTAATCCAAAATGACAAGGGGCAATTAATTCTAATTTTTCCATTTTTTCCTCCACATTTCTTGACTTCTAAAATCAAAAGCTATCTTCATATTACTATAAAAAAAAAGTGTAGTAAAGTTGAACTTTACCACACTTTTTATGCCTATCTACAATTATCTATGGCAATTTTTATTTCCATATTCGTTAGACTGTGCATTATTTGAAGAATTTTTAGCTTCATTAGAAGATGCGTTCATAGCATTGTTCTGAGATGCATTTTTTGTAGAATTCTTTCCTGCATTTTTATTACTATTTTGGTTTTCTGAATAAGAATTTTTAGACATTATTTCTTCCTCCTAAAATATTTATTTGGTACGATGATAGTATCCCTCGTACCTCACAATTTATTCGCTCTCACCAAAAATAGTTTTGTATAATTTTTACATTTTTGCTTGCATTTTCCAATTTCATATATTATACTTACTGATGTAGAAAGGACACTTTCTACACCCCTTATTAATTATTTATACTCCCCTCAAAAGACCGATGGCTCCCCCATCGGTCTTTTTCTTTGTGTGTTATTTTTGTATAAGTCTTATAATCAGTACTACGATTAAGATAGGTATAATAACCGGAAGTAAAAGTCCTATCAACCCAGTAATCAGTGACAGAACGGCAAAAATAAGCAAAAGAACTCCTAATAGAGTAAGAATCACTCTCCAACGTGAAACCATAAAAACTTTCGTTTTTGGATTATCATTTAATTCCTGTTCCCTATTTCTATACTCATACCTTTGTGCTTCATATACCACTTCCTCATCTGTACCATCCTGTGCATCAATAATAGTTTTGGATAAAACCCACGGATCACCCAGCATTTCTAGTACTTCAGATTCTGTTTTTCCTTTATTGATTTCTTCTTGAATATATTGGGCATAGTACCTTATGTTTTCTTGTACTTTATTTGGATCTAATTCACTGCTTAACTCGTGCTGTAATTTTTCTAAAAATTCCTCTTTCATCATATTTATTGAGTCCTCCTTATCAAATTCTTGTTACGCTTTCTCTAAAAACAACTTTCTTGTAACAAAATTGTAAACCATGACAATAGCTGTTGCTATGATTTTAGCAAGCATATAGAAAATACCTACACACTCTACACAGACCCACATCATTAGTTGATTAATTCCCAGTCCTATAATACTCAATAACATGAATATGAAAAAATCTTGCTGCTTACTTCTTTGCCCAGAAATATTAAATACCCAACAAATACTTAAAATATAATTATATACAACAGAAACTGCAAAAGAAATTCCACAGGATAACAGATAATTTACACCGACTAATTCAGTTAGAAAAATCATAATCCCATAATCAATAACAAACGCACTGCCACCTACTATCCCAAAACGAAGTATCTGCTGTACTAAACTCTTTTTTTCTTTTTCCATATTCTTCTTTCTATATCTCCATACTTTCTAACTTATTTAAGGCAGCTTCTATTACTTTATCCATATCATAATATTTATAATCTCCTAGTCTGCCTCCAAAAATAACATTCTCTTCTTTTTTAGCTAACTCACAATACTGTTGATATAATTGCATATTTTTCTCATCATTCACTGGATAATATGGCTCCATACCAACTTTCCACTCTGAAGAGTATTCACGAGAAATTACAGTTTTCTCCTGTGTTCCAAACTCAAAATGCTTATGCTCTATAATTCTTGTATATGGCACTTCTCTCTCCGTGTAATTTACAACTGCATTTCCCTGATAATTATCACAATCTAATACTTCTGTTTCAAATCTAACAGAACGATACTCTAATGCTCCTAATTGATATTGGAAGTACTCATCTATCATTCCTGTAAAGATAATTTTTTCTGCAATATCTGGACATTCTTTCTTAAAGGTAAAGTAATCCACACCAGTCTTTACCTCTACCCCTTGTAATAGCTTTTCTACAATTCCATTATATCCACCAATTGGTATTCCTTGATAC
>JAHLFA010000046.1 GCA_018883985.1 Candidatus Ruminococcus intestinipullorum
AAATACTTCTATATAATTATCTACCGTAAAATCCAACGGAAGAAATGTAGAGAGGGATGTCATATTTGAAAAGATACTTAATTCTTGTTTAAATGAGGATGATATCATCCAAATCAATGGTGAAATAAATATCAGCCCTATTATTAAATTTCCTAAATAGAATAAAATTTTTCTTGTTTTTTCTGCTCTCTTTTTACTTGATGCTATTGTCATACTTTCCCTCCTCCCTTAATTTGTCTTTGTAAGTTTTTTTACAACCATAGAGATAATAACAACAAGTAAGAAAAATACTGATGCAACTGCACATGCATATCCAAAATTTCCTTTTTGAAACCCTTGTTCATAGATATAGTACACTAATGTTTTCGTAGAATTCTGTGGGCCACCTTTCGTCATAATGTATGGTTGTGTAAACAATTTCATTGCTTGAATAATTGTAATCATTAAAACATATTTAATTGTATTGGATAGCCCTGGTAATGTTACATAGAGAAACTGCGCTATTTTTCCAGCACCATCCACCGATGCTGCTTCGTATTGCTCTTGTGGAATTCCATTCAATCCCGCTAAAAATATCATCATCTGATATCCAGCACCCTGCCAAGCAGACATGAAAATAATCGCATTCATTGCTGTTTTTGGATTATTTAAAAAATCAATTGGTCCAAATCCTATACTTCCTAGAAAAGCATTAATCAATCCTGTATTTACATTGGAGTTATAAAGAATCGTCCACAAAATCGCAATAACAACCATAGATGTTACTTGAGGACTAAAATACATCGTTCTAAAAATAGATACGCCTTTTAGTTTAGAGGAAACTAATAAGGCAAGTGCCAATGCTAAAATACACTGAAAAGGAACAACCAATATAGTAAAATACACTGTGGAACGCAGTGCTAACCAAAAATTTTCGTCCTGAAATATCTTTTTATAATTATCAAGTGCCGAAAATACTATACTATCTGGTCGCATAACCTGATATGTAAAAAATGAATAATACACTGTATAAATAATTGGAATGATTAAAAAGCCGATTAAAAGTAATACTGCAGGTGCTGACATAATCATCCCTGAAATCTTTTCTGTTTTTTTATATTTCTTTCTTGGAGTAGTTACCGAATTTTTCATTACTCTCTCCTTTTCTTTTAATCTTAGGGAAATCAGCTAACGCCGATTTCCCTGCCCATGGCTATGTATCTTACTCTGCGTAATATGTATTGTAATTTTCTGTAAAGTTATCTGCTACTACATCTAATTCTTCTTGTGGATCTGACCCTGAGAAAATATTTAATAATGCAGATGCAAAATCATTGGATAAAACGGAATATACAGGTGTGTTAGGACGTGAAACTCCTGTATTTTGAAGTTGCCATAAAATCAAAGCTCTCGCTCCCTCATCCCAGCCTTCCATTGTTTCATATGCAGAATTCCTTGATGCTGGTTTTGCAATTGCTTCTGCATAAGTCGCAACATTTTCTGTACTCATTAGCCACTGCATAAACTTTCCAGCTGCTTCTACATTTTCACAATCTTTTGTAATTGCTGCTGCCCAATCTCCTGTTGGAGATGCCGCTGTTCCATCATCTGCAATTGGAAAATAAGAAATTCCCCAGTTAATATTTGACTTTTCAAGATCAACAATGTTCCAGCTACCACCTAACATTGTTGCTGCATACCCATTTAAAAATTCATCCTTAATTGGGTCTATATTTGCATATCCTTCTTCTATAAATTTCGCAAGGTATTCTACCGTTTCTACACTCTTTTCTCCGTTGATATATCCTTCTGCCTCAGTTCCGTCTTCATTTACAAAACTTGTCTGATTTTCTACCCACCATTGTTCAATCTCCTCTGTATCGGTAGGACTCCAAATCGTTAAATTTACGGAATCATTCTTCTTCTCATTCTTCTCATTTGAAGAACCTCCTCCTGCACATCCTACTGTTCCAAGAATTACAGCTCCAGCTAATACTACACTCAAATACTTTTGTCCTTTCATCTTTTATCCTCCTGTTCTTGATTATGGAACAGGTTCCAGTTTGTTTGAAAATAAATAGCACTTCTTGTTTATTTCGCTTTATTATACAATATAATTACTTAATTTTTATATATTTTCCATAAATATATGGTACAAAAAAAGCACTAAAACATAATAAAATGTTTTTCGTGCTTTCCCTCTATCTTATTTCTTCTAAATCCAACTCCACTGGACAATGATCAGACCCCATAATATCTGCCAAGATTTTTGCATCCTTTAATTTGTCCTCCAAAGCCTTTGATACACAAAAATAATCTATACGCCACCCTGCATTCTTAGCTCTTGCATTAAAGCGATAAGACCACCAAGAATAGGCACCTTCCTGTTTTGGATAAAAATAGCGATATGTGTCTATAAACCCTGCATCTAGAAACTTTGTAAAACATTCTCTTTCTTCGTCTGTAAAGCCTGCATTTTTACGATTTGTCTTTGGATTTTTTAAGTCAATTTCAGAATGTGCCACATTAAAATCTCCTGAAACTATAATGGGCTTGCTCTCCTCTAACTTTTTTAAGTAAGCCAAAAAAGCCTCTTCCCATTTCATACGATACTCTAATCTTGCCAATTGGTTTTGAGAATTCGGTGTATATACAGTAACGCAATAAAACTCTTCAAATTCTAGTGTAATCACTCGACCCTCTTGATCATGCTCTTCTATCCCAATTCCATACATCACTTGAATTGGTTTTTTCTTTGTAAAAATTGCAGTTCCTGAATATCCTTTTTTTACAGCATAATTCCAATACTGATAATACTCAGGTAACTCTAACTCTATCTGCCCTTCTTGTAGCTTTGTTTCTTGCAAACAAAAAATATCTGCATCTACTTCTTTAAAAAATTCCAAAAAGCCTTTTTGAACGCAAGCACGAAGCCCATTCACATTCCATGAAATAAATTTCATAACTCCTCCTTATTCATAATAAACTTCTTTTAGAAATAACCCTCTTGCTGGCACAAGAAATCCTGCATTTCCTCTTTTCTTACTCTCTAAAATCGTGCAAACTTCTTCTGGTTTTCTTCTGCCATCTCCAACTTCTAATAAGGTACCTGTTATTATTCGTATCATATGATACATAAATCCATTTCCCTTATACTCTATCTTTATCTTACTTCCATATTCTTCAATTTTTATATCATAAATGCAACGAATTGTTGACTTTTCATCTTTCTTGTCCGTGAATGCTTTAAAATCATGTTCTCCTACTAAGAAAGAAGCTGCTTTTTTCATTTCAGAAATTTGTAATTTCTTTGGAAAATGATACGTGTATTTGCGTGTAAACACTTCTGGTTTTTCTCGTAAATCCAGCCAATATTCATAGCATTTTCCCTTTGCACCCAGACGTGCATGGAATCCATTTTTCACTAAATCTACTTGTAATATTTGGATGTCACTTGGCAATTGTTCGTTAATATTACACATAAATTCATGCGTATCAATCATCCCTGCTAAAACAATACTCGCCGTTTGTCCTTTCGCATGTACCCCACGGTCTGTTCGCCCAGAACCATTTACAGGAACATAATATCCAACAACCTTTTCTACTACACTTTCTAACATTCCTTGTATCGTAAGTGATGTGTTTCCTTGCTTTTGCCATCCTTGATATTTTGACCCATCATAGGCGATTGTCAACTTATAGGTTCTCATACTCTCGAATCCTTCCCTGTTGTAAAAATAAAACTCTTTTACATAACATACTTACCACATCCAAATCATGAGATACAAACAAACAAGAAATATTTTCTCTCTCTTGTAGTTCTCTAAAAAGTTTTATCATTTGTGCTTGAACTGTAACATCTAATGCTGAAAGTGGCTCATCTGCTAAAATAAACTTCGCTCCACTAATAACTGCAAGAGCTAAACTGACTCTTTGTCTTTGCCCCCCACTTAACTCTTTTGGATAACGATGATAGATTTCTACATCCAAATGTACTTTTCTTAAGGCTTCCTCTGCTTTCTTCTTACGTTCCTCTTTGGAATATCCTCCTTGCACCTTTAAAGGCTCTTCTAAAATCCACCCAATTCTCTTTTTGGGATTTAAAGAACGAAATGGATCTTGAAATATCATCTGAGGACGTTTTGTGTAATGTTTTATCTCTCCCTCATAATCTTGTAACAATCCAAGAATACATTTACATAGTGTTGATT
>JAHLFA010000047.1 GCA_018883985.1 Candidatus Ruminococcus intestinipullorum
AGATGCATTTGAAAAAGAATATGTTTCTCAAGGATATACGACAGATAGAAGTATTGAGGAAACATTAAATATTGGATGGAAATTACTCTCCATGCTGCCAAGAACAGAGCTAAAGCGTATTGATGATAAGTTCTTGGATATGTATTATAAGGAAGACTAAAAATAAGCAGTATAGAAGGAGAGGTGAGGGAAGTTGGCAGCAAAGCAGGTAAACCCTACCCGTATGGAGCTTACTCGTTTAAAGAAAAAAAGAATTACAGCAATTCGAGGTCATAAATTATTAAAAGATAAACGTGATGAGCTTATGCGTCAGTATTTGGAACTGGTGCGGGAAAATATGGAGCTGCGTAAGAAAGTAGAAGCAGGGATTCTGTCTGCAAATAAAAATTTTGTAATTGCAAAAGCGAGTATGTCAGAAGCTGCACTTCATACTGCGTTGATGGCTCCAAAACAGGAAATTCACTTGAATCCAAGTGAAAAAAATATTATGAGTGTTAACATTCCAGTTTTTGACTATAAAACTAGAACAGCGGATGAAAATGATATCTATTCCTATGGATTTGCTTTTACTTCCAGTGATTTGGATGATGCAGTTAAATCATTGGCAGATATTCTTCCAGATATGGTGCGTTTGGCAGAGGTTGAAAAAGCATGTCAATTGATGGCAGCAGAGATTGAAAAAACAAGAAGACGTGTAAATGCACTGGAGCATGTGATTATTCCAGAAGCTGAACAGAATATAAAATATATAACGATGAAACTAGATGAAAACGAAAGAAGTACGCAGATTCGCTTAATGAAAGTAAAGGATATGATGTTAGAACAGGAACATCGTTATAAAGAGAAATAAATGGAATACAAGAACCAAGTGAAAATAAGATAGGCACTTGGTTCTTGTATTTTCTGCTTTTTATAACTGGAACCTTTCATTCTTTTATACATATAGTAGTCATATAATGTCTGAATGGAAGTGTAGAAATATGAGTAAAAAATTACCTTATTACATGGCATATCCTTTGCCGCTTCAATATGATGATGAGAGGATAGAACGTAGAGATTATGAATATATGCAAAGTTTATATCCTGAGATGGCAAAGAAAGTTCTTCCTTATGTAGAAGAGGAATGCGATCGTATGGAGTATAAATGCAGTATGATGTATGATGAATATCCAGATAAGCTACAATTAAGGATGATGTCAAATCGAGTTTTTCGTGAAGTTCTTAAAAACGAAAAAGTATTTTATGGTGAAGAGCATAAAGAATTAGATTGGCTGAAAGATCTTATTGAAGTTATGCTTTATAATGAATTACATCGAAGACGTTGTGATTATAGAAGATGCATTCGTAGAATTTACTAAATAAGGAAAATGTGATATGATGGGGTATAAAATAACAGTATAATGGAATAAGGGTGAGATACATATGAAAAATTTAATTTTTATAGGTATGCCAGCAGTTGGAAAAAGTACAGTGGGAGTTGTAGTTGCCAAAAGGCTTGGGATGGAGTTTATCGATACAGATTTATTAATTCAAAAACAAGAAGGTCGATTGTTAAGTGAGATTATTGCTTCTGAAGGAATAGAAGGTTTTCTTCAGATTGAAAATCAGGTCAATTTAAATCTTTATGCGAAAAATGCAGTAATATCGCCAGGTGGAAGTGTTGTTTATTGTAAAGAAGCTATGCAGCACTTTAAAGAAATAGGAACCGTGATATATTTACAAGCCTCCTATGAAACACTTAGAAGAAGGATTCGAAGTTTAAAAAAGAGGGGCGTTGTTTTAAAAGAGGGGCAGACATTTCGTGATTTGTATGCGGAACGTACTAAACTTTTTGAGCAGTATGCGGATATTGTGATACGAGAAGATGGTTTTGAGATAGAGGAAACAATTGAAAATGTACTGGAACGAGTTAAAGGATTGCAGTAACAAAAAAGATTTTACAAATTTAAATTTTATGATATAATAATACATTGTATTGTAAGGTGACAAATTAAAACAAAAGAGAATGTTATGATTTAAATTAAGAGTAATTAAGTGAAGAATTACGATAGAATATCGATAATCGAGGTGCAATATATGGAGCAGTATATTATCAAAGGTGGAAGCCCGCTTGTAGGAGAAGTAGAGATTGGCGGAGCGAAGAACGCTGCACTAGCTATTCTTGCAGCGGCAATTATGACAGATGAAACTGTATTGATTGATAATTTGCCAGATGTAAATGATATTAATGTGTTATTAGAAGCTATTCAGGGGATTGGTGCAACAGTAAACAGAGTGGATAGACATACTGTAAAAATCAACGGAAGTGGAATCGGAGATTTTAATATTGAATATGATTACATTAAGAAAATCAGAGCATCTTATTACTTATTAGGTGCTTTACTTGGGAAATATAAGAGAGCAGAGGTTGCTCTTCCAGGCGGATGTAATATTGGAAGCCGTCCGATTGACCAGCACTTAAAGGGATTTCGTGCATTGGGTGCAGAAGTAGTGATTGAGCATGGAAAGATTGTTGCAGAGGTTGAGCGACTGATTGGAACACATATCTATTTTGACGTAGTTTCTGTTGGTGCTACGATTAATGTTATGATGGCAGCGGCAATGGCAGATGGATTAACTATTATGGAAAATGTTGCAAAAGAGCCGCATGTTGTAGATGTTGCCAATTTCCTAAATAGCATGGGAGCAAATATCAAAGGTGCTGGTACAGATGTTATTAAGATTCGTGGAGTAAAGTCTCTTCATAAAACAGAGTACTCTATTATTCCTGACCAGATTGAAGCTGGAACATTTATGTTTGCAGCAGCAGCAACAAAGGGTGATGTTACAGTATTAAACGTTATTCCAAAGCATTTAGATGCGACAATTTCAAAGCTGATAGATATAGGATGTGAAGTAGAAGAGTTTGATGATGCGGTACGTGTTATTGCTAAAGAGCGATTGCATAGTACACAGGTGAAGACATTGCCATATCCAGGATATCCAACAGATATGCAGCCACAGATAGGTGTAGTATTGGCGTTGGCACAAGGTACCAGTACTATTACAGAGAGTATATTTGAAAATCGTTTTAAATATTTGGATGAGCTTGCAAGAATGGGAGCTGTGATTAAGGTAGAAGGCAATTCTGCGACTATTGAAGGCGTGGAGAAGTTTTCAGGGGCAAGGGTGAGTGCACCAGATTTACGAGCTGGAGCAGCACTTTGTATTGCAGGTTTAGCAACAGAAGGAATTACCATAGTTGAAGATATCGTTTATATACAGCGTGGTTATGAGAGATTTGAAGAAAAATTGCGTGGACTTGGTGCAATGATTGAAAAAGTTTCAGATGAGAAAGAGATTCAGAAATTTAAGTTAAAAGTGGGCTAGACAAAAAGGGCGTTGCTTAGGCAATGCTCTTTTTCTAAAAAGAGCATTGCCAACTGAATTGCAAATTGTTATGATAGACGATAGGGAGGTATAATATGGGCAGCGAACGATACGATGAAACAGTAAGAGAACAAAAGCGTGCACAAAGAGAGCAGCAGATTAAGAAACAAAAGATTGCTCTTTTCGTGGCATTAATCATTATTATTGCAATAGTAGGTGTGCTTCTTTACACAATGTTTGGAAAGAAAAAAGAAGAGAAACAGGCATTTGCAGATACAAAATGGAAACAATCTGTGGGAGAGGTTTACCAGAAATTTCAAGAAGCAAACCACTTGGATATAAAGGCAGCAGAGTTTACAGATTGGTTATTAGAAACATACCCTGAGGAATCACAAGGCGAGATGATGAAAAAGATAGACTCAGGAACATTAGAGGAATTAGACTTTTATAACAGCTATGGAAAAACACTTCATGTGCTATCAGATGAATACAAAGGATATTTAAAGGATAGCAATACAGCAAAATCACAGGGTATTTATCTAAAAGAAGGAGCTGTGAATGGACAAGTTGAGATTGTCCTAGGTGGTGATTTGGAATTAATAGAAGAGGAAGCTTTTTTACAAGATTATGATAATGATGAGTTTCAAACAAATGTTCCAGAAGAATTTATTCAACAAATGCAGAAAGCAGATCTTTTATATTTTAACCAAGAGTATAGTTTAAGTGATGCGGGAACGGCATTGGAAGGGAAGACAGATGTATTCCATGCCAATGCAGGAAGAATAGAGATTATGAAACAATTGGGAATTGATTTAGTTTCTCTTTCTAATGACCATGCCGCAGACTATGGACAAGAAGGATTACAGGAAACGATGAATCTTTTGGCAGATGCAGGTATTGCTTACGTGGGAGCTGGAGAGAATCTTTCTCAAGCACAATCACCTGTTTATTTCATAGTAAATGGGCTGAAGATTGGATTTACAGCAATTTCAGGTATGGAAGATGAATTCCAAACAGAAGCAGGAGAAGAAAGTGTAGGTATTCATCAGCTTCATGACTTGAAGGAATACACAGCACAGATAGAAGAAGCTGCACAAAATTGTGATTACTTAATTTCTTACATTCACAATGGAGAAAATGAAAATGCACAACCTAGTGAAGAGCAGCAAGAACAAAGTGAAGCTATGATAAAAGCAGGTGCTGATTTTGTAATTGGAGGTCATGGAAACCGATTACAGGGAATTGAATATGTGGAAGGGAGTCCAATTCTTTATAGCTTGGGTGATTTTCTTCCAGAAGGAGATAGCAAATACGAGGCTTTAGTAAAACTTCATATTACTGCATCAGGCTTGGAAGAAATGTCATTAATGCCAGCTTTGCAGTCTGAATCAGGAATGAAATATTTAGATAACAGTGATGACCAAAAAAAGATGTACGAAGCCTATGAAGAGCTTTGTACAAATGCACAGATTGATGAGAAAGGTGTTATTACAGAGAAAAAGTCTTAAATTGGAAAGAGAATTGTAAGAAATACCAGTTGACATTTTACATAAATCAGTGTAAAGTTCCTAGGTATCAATAAAAAAGAAATAACAAAATTTTCTCTTATTCAGAGCAGTGGAGATAGAAAGGATCTGTGAAGCTGCGGCAACCCCATGATGGAAGGTGCCAACCTGAGCGAGTAATCGAACAATAAGAGGATTGTTTGAGATAAGAACAGTCCACTTTTGTGGACTGTTTTCGTTTACAAGAGAAACAACAGGAGGAATAGAATGGAAAAATTATTATTTACATCGGAGTCAGTAACAGAAGGACATCCAGATAAAATGTGTGATCAAATTTCAGATGCAATTTTAGATGCACTGATGGAGCAAGATCCTATGAGCCGTGTAGCATGTGAAACATGTGTTACAACAGGCTTGGTTATGGTTATGGGAGAGATTACTACAAAGGCTTATGTAGATATTCCAAAAATTGTTAGAGATACAGTACGTGAAATAGGATATACAAGAGGAAAATATGGGTTTGATGCGGATACTTGTGGTGTTATAACAACAATTGATGAACAATCTGCTGATATTGCCTTAGGAGTAGATAAAGCCCTAGAAGCTAAGGAGCATAAGATGTCAGAGGATGAGTTAGAAGCAATTGGTGCTGGAGATCAGGGAATGATGTTTGGATATGCTTCTAATGAAACAGAAAGCTATATGCCTTATCCTATCGCAATGGCACATAAGTTAGCAATGCAATTGACAAAAGTACGTAAAGACGGAACATTGTCTTATCTTCGTCCAGATGGAAAAACACAGGTTACTGTAGAGTATGATGAAAATGGAAAGCCAAAAAGATTAGATGCTGTAGTTCTTTCTACACAACATGATCCAGAGGTGACACAAGAGCAAATTCATGAAGATATTAAGAAGTATGTATTTGATGCAATTATCCCAGCAGATATGATTGATAAAGATACAAAATTCTTTATTAACCCAACAGGTCGATTTGTAATTGGTGGGCCACATGGAGATAGTGGTTTGACAGGACGAAAGATTATTGTAGATACTTATGGTGGAATGGCACGTCATGGTGGTGGTGCATTTTCTGGAAAAGACTGTACAAAGGTAGACCGTTCAGCAGCATATGCAGCACGTTATGCAGCAAAGAATATTGTTGCAGCTGGATTGGCAGATAAGTGTGAGATTCAACTTTCTTATGCGATTGGAGTTGCACAGCCAACATCTATTATGGTAGATACTTTTGGAACTGGAAAATTATCAGAAGAAAAATTAGTAGAAATTGTACGTGAAAATTTCGATATGCGTCCAGCAGGAATTATCAAAATGCTAGATTTAAGACGTCCAATCTATAAACAAACAGCAGCATATGGTCACTTTGGAAAAGATCACTTGGATTTACCATGGGAAAGACTAGATAAGGTAGAAGTGTTGAAAAAATATTTATAGTTGTAGACGAACCATCCCTTTTGATTTATAGTATATAAAATCAAAAGAGGTACGAAATAAAGACGGGACAGGTACCTTGTAAGGGGCTGTCCTCTTTTCTATACATTAAAAACTTTTTAGGAGGAAGTACAGATGAAATTAAAGACAAAGCTACTTCTTGCTTTTATGATTGTGATGATAGTTCCAACTTTGTCTACAACGTTGATTATGTGTGTATTTGCACCACGAGCTGCAGAGGAACTTCAACAATTATATCTTCTTATAGTATTTTGTACTGTAGCAGTATTGGTATATTGGATTTATAGAACTGTTTCTGTACCACTTGCGAACTTACAACGAGCAGCAAGGAACATTAAAGAGGGGAATCTAGATTTTGAAATTAAGAATGAAGCAGATGATGAAATCGGTCAGTTATGTAGAGATTTTGAAGAAATGAGGCTTCGATTAAAAGCGAATGCGGAAGAAAAGATTGCCTATGATAAAGAAAGCAAGGAATTAATTAGCAATATTTCTCATGATTTAAAAACGCCAATTACTGCCATTAAAGGATATGTAGAGGGTATTATGGATGGAGTTGCCGACACTCCAGAAAAGATGGATAGATATATAAGAACCATCTATAATAAAGCCAATGAAATGGATTTGTTAATTAATGAGCTTACATTATATTCTAAGATTGATACAAATCGCATTCCGTATAATTTCACTACAATATCTGCTATGCAATATTTTCGAGATTGTGCAGAAGATTTGGAAATGGAGTTGGATGCAAAAGGGATTCAATTTATTTATAGGAATCACATAGAAGTAGATTCAAAAGTGATTGTAGATCCCGAACAATTACGCCGTGTAATCAATAACATAGTAGGAAATTCTGTGAAATACAGGGATAAGCCTCATACAAGAATTACAATGGATGTAAGAGATGTGGGCGATTTTATTCAGATAGAATTAGGAGATAATGGAAAAGGAATTTCTTCAAAGGATTTGCCGAACATATTTGACAGATTTTATAGAACAGATGCATCGAGAAACTCTTCTAAGGGGGGAAGCGGTATCGGGCTTTCCATTGTGAAGAAGATTGTTGAAGAACATGGTGGAAAAATCTGGGCATCCAGTGAAGAGGGTGTAGGCACAACAATGTATTTTGTAATTAGAAAATATCAGGAGGTACCAATGAATGAGTAAGAGAATTTTAATTGTAGAAGATGAAGAAAGTATTGCTGAGCTTGAAAGGGATTATCTAGAATTAAGTGGATTTGAAGTAGAAGTTGCAAATGATGGAGAAAAAGGGTTAGAAAAGGCACTTTCGGAGGAATTTAATTTAATTATTTTAGATTTAATGCTCCCAGGAATTGATGGATTTGAAATATGTAAAGAAGTAAGAAGTCAAAAAAATACGCCAATTATTATGGTTTCAGCTAAAAAGGATGATATCGATAAAATTAGAGGGTTTGGATTAGGTGCAGATGATTATATGACAAAACCATTTAGTCCAAGTGAGCTTGTTGCTAGAGTAAAAGCACATTTATCTCGATATGATCGATTAATCGGAAGCAATGTAGAAGAAAATGAAATCATAGAGATTCGTGGGTTAAAAATAGATACTACGGCTAGACGAGTGTGGGTAAATGGTGAAGAAAAATCATTTACAACGAAAGAGTTTGATTTGTTGACATTTTTAGCGGGGCATCCAAATCATGTGTATACAAAGGATGAGCTTTTTAGAGAAATTTGGGACATGGAATCTGTTGGTGATATCGCAACGGTTACTGTTCATATTAAAAAAATTCGTGAAAAGATAGAGTATGATACATCACATCCTCAATATATTGAAACAATATGGGGAGTTGGTTATCGATTTAAGGTATAATGACTATGTTGGCAGAAGGGCAAAGTAGAAAAATGGGAAGTAAGAAAAAAGTGAAGCTCAGTACAACGCAAGTGATAGCATTGGGTTTCCTAGGTGTTATTTTTTTAGGAAGTTTTCTTTTATATCTTCCGATAAGTAATCAAGAGCCTATAAAGTACATAGACGCTTTGTTTACAGCAGTAACGGCTGTTTGTGTAACAGGATTAATCACAGTATTTCCAGCGACACAGTTTACATTGTTTGGAAAGATTGTTATGTTAGCCTTAATTCAAATTGGAGGGCTAGGGATTATTTGTTGTGCCATGACAGTTTTTATTATTATACGAAAGAAAATTACCATGAAGAATAGGGTTATGATTCAACAGACCTATGATTTAGACACATTAAGTGGCATGGTTCAGTTTATTATTCGTGTAATAAAAATTACTTTCTTGATAGAAGGTATTGGAGCAGTGTTATACTCCATTAAATTTATTCCACAGTTTGGTGTAATACGAGGAATCTGGTATGGTGTTTTCCATTCTATTTCTGCATTTTGTAATGCAGGTTTGGACATACTAGGGGAATCAAGTTTGATTTCTTATGCAAATTCTCCCATTATTAACTTTACAACTATGTTTTTAATTATATCGGGAGGTCTAGGGTTTACCGTATGGCATGATATATATATTAATATAAAGGAAACCGTTCAAAAAAAGGCACCTTTAAAGAGAATTTTTAGAAAATTAAGTCTTCAATCTAAGATCGTATTGTGTATGACAGCAGGATTGCTTTTATTAGGTACATTTGGATTTTTAATGTTGGAATATAATAATGTGGAAACGATGGAAGGAATGAGCTTTGGTGAAAAGCTAATGGCATCAGCATTTCAGTCTGTAACAACAAGAACTGCAGGTTTTGCATCAGTTCCACAGTCAGGTCTTACAACAGCTTCTAAAATATTAGGGTGCATTTTGATGTTTATTGGGGGTTCTTCTGGAGGTACGGCAGGTGGAATAAAGACAACTACAATGGCTATTTTAGTACTGACGTGTATTTCTGTAGTTCGTGGTCAGAGAAAGACGGAATGCTTTGGAAGAAGATTAGTAGGAACTAATGTTCGTTCAGGGATTGCTATTGCACTGTTATCCTTTGCGATTTGGTTGATAGGAGTTATGGGCGTAACAATTCTAGAACCGTCTGTTCCACTTGAGGATATATTGTATGAAGTGACATCAGCAATTGGAACAGTAGGTCTTTCAGCAGATAGAACAGCTTCATTATGCACAGGAAGTCATGTAATATTAATGATTTTGATGTATATTGGTCGAATTGGACCTATTACAATGGCGTTTGTATTTGCTGGGAAGGAAGATTTAAGTGAAAAATTTAGAGACCTTCCAGAAAAAAGAATTATGTTAGGATAAAAGGAAATAGGTGGATAATAAAGATGAAAAAACAATTTGCAGTAATTGGATTAGGAAGTTTTGGAAGAAGTGTGGCACTTACATTAGAGGGACTAGGCTGTGATGTTGTAGTTATGGATAAGTCCTATGAAAAAATTCAAGAAATCTCAGAATTAGTTTCTTACGCAATGAGAGCGGATGTAGCCGACCCAGACGCACTTCATGCTCTTGGAGGGAGAAATCTAGATGGAGCAGTTGTTGCTGTTTCTGAAAGTTTGGAAGCAAGTATTATGGCAATTATGATAGCAAAGGAAATAGGAGTTCCATTTGTACTTGCGAAGGCAAAGGATGATTTACAAGGGGTAATTTTGAAAAAAGTAGGTGCAGATGCGATTGTATATCCAGAAAGGGATATGGGAAGCAGGGTAGCGAAAAGCGTAATGTCCACTACATTTGCAGATTGGATTGAGCTTTCTCCTGAATATAGTATGGCAGAAGTAATTATTCCTGAAAAGTGGGTTGGAAAGAGTTTGAGTGAATTGAAGGTTCGAGAATTATATGGAATCAATGTTGTCGGAATTATTCAAAAAGAGGAGGTAGATGTTACACTTGACCCTAATATGCCTCTTCCTGCAGGTGCTATTTTGATATTAATTGGATCAAATAAAGTATTATCAAAATTTCATAAATGGAAGTAAAAATTATGATTACAAGTACAAGCAACGCAAAAGTAAAAGAGCTGGTTCAGCTGCAAAAAAAGAGTAAAGCACGTAGCAAAGCAAAGAAATTTGTTGTAGAGGGAATCCGTATGGTAAAAGAAACGCCTCGGGATAGATTGGAAGCACTGTATATTTCTGAGAGCTTTTGGAACAAGTATGGGAATCCGATAGAGGGGGCCTTTGCTGAGATGTTATCAGATAAAGTATTTGCATATGTATCTGATACAAAAACTCCACAGGGGATTCTGGCAGTTGTACGTCAAATAGAATATGATGTAAAAGAAATGATCCAGGGGCAAGATGCACATATTTTAATTTTAGATAATCTTCAAGATCCAGGAAATTTAGGAACTATTTTTCGAACAGCAGAGGCAGCAGGAGTTACAGGTATTCTTTTGAGTATGGGCTGTGCAGATATATATAATCCTAAAACAATTCGTTCCACTATGGGATCATTATATAGAATGCCTTTTGCATATGTTGAAGAGTTTATAGAAACGATTCAAGAGGTGAAGAAAAATGGAATTAAAGTTTTTGCAGCACATTTGGAAGGTAAAAATTCATATGATCAGGAAGACTACCGAAAGGGCAGTGCATTTTTGATTGGAAATGAGGGGAATGGACTTCGACAAGAGGTAGCAGATTGTGCAGATGTTCGTATACGTATTCCTATGCAGGGGCAAGTAGAATCATTGAATGCAGCTATTGCAGCAACTGTATTAATGTTTGAAGTTAGTAGACAGAGAAGATAGTCTTAATTTTTGAGGTGAGCCTATGGAACCAATATTAGATTTAACAAAAGAATACGGTCTTGTTTTAGATGGTGGTGGAGCAAGAGGTGCGTATCAGATAGGTGCATGGAAGGCTTTAGTAGAAGCTGGTGTTTCGATTCGAGCAGTGGCTGGGACCTCAGTAGGTGCATTAAATGGTGCACTTATTTGTATGGGGAATATACAAAATGCAGAGCATATATGGAGGGAAATGAAGTTTTCCCGTGTCATGGATGTAAATGATGAAGAGATGCAGCATTTGTTTGAAAAAGACGGAAAATTTGTAAAAATGCTTACACAAATCTTGAAAAATTTTTCGGATGGTGGGGTAGATGTAACTCCACTTAGAAATTTAATCCATGAAACTGTGGATGAGGATAAGATTCGAAATTCAGGTAAGGAGTTTTGCCTTTTGACATTTTCTGTAACAGATATGAAAGAGTTGGAGCTAAGTTTAGAAGATATTCCTAAGGGAGCATTAGAGGATTTTCTTTTGGCAAGTGCATATCTGTTAGGCTTTAAAAATGAGAAGCTGCAAGGGAAACGTTATATAGATGGTGGGATTGTGAACAATGTCCCCCTACAATCGTTGGTTGATAGGGGATATAAAGATATTATATCGATTCGTATTCATGGTCCAGGAAGAGAACCTAGAGTTCGGGTTCCAGAGGATGCAAAGCTCTACGAAATTAGTCCAAGAGTAAAGCTGGGAAGTATTTTGGATTTTGATAATAAAAGAAGCAGACAAAATTTAAAGATTGGTTATTATGATGCAAAACGTATGCTATATGGCCTAGAAGGTCGTATTTATTACGTTTATCAAACACAGGAAGATACATGGTTTGAGGAGAAGATGAAGTTTCTTTCAGATATGGAGAAAGCTGAGATTGCATTTGTACTAAAATTGCCATTGGGGTATACAGACAAGAAATTATATATGGCAATGCTAGAAGCGAGTGCAAAGCTTCTTAGGATTCCTAAATATCGTATTTATACGGTAGAGGAATTGGAATCTGAAGTAGCTAAGCAATACAATAAAAATAGAGAGAGGCTTGTACTTCCTAGATTTATCGAGGTATTGATGTATATAAGAGAGAGGAAAATGGGTATGAACTTAGAGGGAAGGCATTTTTTGACACTTAAAGATTTTACAGCAGAGGAAATAGAGTATCTTCTAGATTTGGCAGCAGACTTTAAGGAAAAGAAAAAGCAAGGAATTCCAGTGGATTATTACAAAGGCAAGAATATTGCTTTGATTTTCGAGAAAACAAGTACACGTACAAGATGTGCATTTGAAGTAGCTGCTCATGATTTGGGAATGGGAACAACTTATTTAGACCCTATAAGCTCTCAGATAGGAAAGAAAGAAAGCATTGAAGATACAGCCCGTGTACTAGGTCGCATGTACGATGGAATTGAATATCGTGGATTTGGACAAGAGATTGTAGAAGAATTAGCCAAGTATGCCAAAATTCCTGTTTGGAATGGATTGACAAATGAGTATCATCCAACACAAATGTTGGCAGATATGTTGACGATTCGTGAAAACTTTGGAAAACTAAAAGGGCTGAAATTGGTGTATATGGGAGATGCTCGCTATAATATGGGAAATTCTCTTATGATTGTATGTGCGAAACTAGGGCTTCATTTTGTGGCATGTACGACTAAGAAGTATTTTCCAAATGAGGAGCTTGTTGAGCAATGTCGTGGATATGCAAAAGAATCA
This sequence comes from Candidatus Ruminococcus intestinipullorum, assembly GCA_018883985.1. Taxonomy (GTDB): domain Bacteria; phylum Bacillota; class Clostridia; order Lachnospirales; family Lachnospiraceae; genus Mediterraneibacter; species Mediterraneibacter intestinipullorum_A. The sequence continues at coordinate 12,803 of JAHLFA010000047.1, forward strand.
GGTGGAACAATTCAGCTCATAGAAGATGTAGAACAGGGTACAAAAGACGCAGATATTATTTATACAGATGTGTGGGTATCTATGGGAGAACCAGATAGTGTCTGGGAAGAGCGAATTCAAGAGCTTACACCATATAAGGTAACAGCACAGGTTATGAAAAATGCAAAAGAAAATGCAATTTTTCTACATTGCCTTCCAGCTTTCCATGATTTGAAGACAAAGATTGGAAAGGAAATGGGTGAGAGATTTGGAATATCAGATATGGAAGTAACAAATGAGGTATTTGAATCATCACAATCCAAAGTATTTGATGAAGCTGAAAATCGAATGCATACTATAAAGGCTGTTATGGCAGCAACTTTAGGAGAAGTATAGATTGAAAGAGGAAATATTAAGACAGCTGCAGACCACATGGGCAGGAAGAAATCTTTATTATTTTTCAGAAATTGATTCTACGAATACTTATGCAAAACAGTTAGGAAAACAAAGTGAACCACATGGAACAATTGTAGTAGCGCAAAGTCAAAGTGCAGGGAGAGGTAGGTTAGGAAGAAAGTGGAATTCTCCAAATGATGGAAATATTTATATGACAATTTTACTGCGTCCTAAATTTTCCCCTCAAAAGGCATCTATGTTAACGTTAGTTATGGCGTATTCCGTTGCAATGTCTATCAGAGAGTTTGTAGATACTTCGGTATATATTAAATGGCCAAATGACATTGTAATGAATGGAAAAAAGATTTGTGGTATACTAACAGAGATGAGTGCTGAAGTAGATGATATAAATTATGTAGTGATAGGAATTGGAGTTAATGTAATGTCGCACGAATTTCCAGATGCATTACAGGATATTGCCTCATCTATTTTGATAGAATCGGGGCAAAACATAAGTGAAACAGCACTTATAAGTTCAATTATGAGGAATTTTGAGCAAGCATATCAAAGGTTTTGTGAAACAGAAGATATGTCTAATATCTATCAAGAATATAATCAAATGTTGATTAATCGCAATCGCCAAGTGCGAATTTTGGATGGCGAAAATGGATATGAAGCATATGCAATGGGGATAGATAAGATGGGACAATTATTGATAAGAAAGCAAGATGGTAGCGTAGAAGCTGTTTTTGCTGGTGAGGTATCCGTTCGAGGGCTTTACGGGTATGTTGAATAGAATGTATATACAGGAAGGAACATGAAATGGGTGAAGAGATAGTATTATGTGCAGCAAATTCCTATGAAAGAAAATTTTTTCTGAATCCCCAATTTGAAATGCTGCCAGAGGAAATTAAAAAAGAACTGAATATTATGTGTGTTTTATATACAGAAGACATTGGTGGTATTTTTATGTTGGTATATGATGAAGATGGAAACTTAGAATTAAGGGTTGACCATGAGGACAATGATTTTCTTTTTGATGAAATAGGAAGTGTATTAAAAATCAAACAGCTGCAGCAAACAAAAGCGGAATTATTTGAATCATTGGAATTATTTTATAAAGTGTTTTATCTGGGGGAAGATGTAGATGTTACTGACAATTGATGTAGGAAATACGAATATTACGCTTGGGGTCTATGATAATGATAAATTATCAGGAACCTTTCGAATGACCACAAAACAGAAACGTACATCAGATGAGTACGGATTTACTATTTGCAGTATTTTAGAGCATGGTGGAATTGATTCTAAACAGATTAAAGCTGTTATTATAGCATCAGTAGTTCCAGATATTATGCATTCTTTGACAAATGCAATTGTAAAATATTTTGGGATAAAACCTGTTGTAGTTTCAGCGGGGATTAAAACAGGATTACGTATTGTTACAGAAAATCCAAAAGAAATTGGTCCAGACAGGATTGTAGATGCAGTGGCAGGTTATGAACTCTATGGAGGACCTGTGATTGTAGTAGATTATGGTACAGCAACTACATATGACTTAATCGGTCCTAATGGTACATTTGAGGCAGGGATTACAGCCCCTGGGATTGAAACAGCCGCGCGTTCATTATGGGGTGGAACAGCGATGTTACCAGCAATTGAGATTAAGAAACCAAAGTCTATACTTGCAAAGGAAACCATTTCTAGTATGCAGGCAGGCTTGGTTTTTGGTGCAGTAGGTGAAACGGAGTATATTATTCGTAAAATAAAAGAGGAATCTGGATATGAAAATATAAAAGTAGTTGCAACAGGTGGTCTTGGAAAAATTATTGCAGATGAAACAGATAGTATCGATATCTATAATCCTGAACTGACCTTGCAGGGACTACGATTGATATATAATAAAAATAAAAGATAAGAATGATAAGGTAGGAACAAATATATGAAACAATTAAAAATTGGCAATGTTTTATTAGAAAATTCCTATGTACTTGGACCAATGGCAGGCGTAACGGACCTGCCATTTCGTCTGCTTTGCAAAGAGCAAGGTGCAGGGCTTTTGTGCATGGAAATGGTAAGTGCAAAGGGAATATTCTATAACAATAAAAATACAGAAAGCTTGCTTCAAATTCATCCAGATGAAACGCCAGTTTCTTTGCAGTTTTTTGGGTCAGATCCAAAAATTATGAGTGAAATGGCAAAACGTATTGAAGAGAGACCATTTGCTATTTTAGATATTAATATGGGATGTCCTGTCCCAAAGATTGTAAAAAATGGAGAAGGCTCAGCATTGATGAAGAATCCAAAATTAGTTTATGAATTGGTTTCCTCTGTTGTAAAGGCGATTTCAAAGCCTGTAACAGTTAAAATTAGAAAAGGATTTGATGAGGAGCATATCAATGCTGTAGAAATTGCAAAGATAATCGAAGAGGCAGGAGCAGCAGCTGTAGCAGTACATGGAAGAACGAGAGAGCAGTATTATTCAGGGAAGGCTGACTGGGATATTATACGCCAGGTAAAAGAGGCTGTATCTATTCCTGTGATAGGAAATGGAGATGTTACCTCAGGAGAAATGGCAATTTCTATGCGTGAGCAAACGGGGTGTGATGGTGTAATGATTGCTCGAGGAGCACAGGGAAATCCATGGATTTTTTCAGAGCTTTTAGCATATGAAGAAAAAGGAGAGCTTTCTTCTCGCCCTGCATTGGATGAAATACGATGTACAATGCTTCGACATGCACGACTTCAGATGGAATATAAAGGAGAGGAGATAGGCATACGTGAAATGAGAAAGCATGTGGCATGGTATACCAAGGGGCTTTCTGGTTCGGCACGCTTGCGGGAACAAATCAATCAAGTGAATAGCTATAATGAGTTAGAAGAGTTGTTATTTTATACAATGAAAGATAAAAAATAAACAAATAATTAAACGATGTGATGAGCAAAAGAAGAGTCTATACCTATAAAATCACTATAATAAAATAGGTATAGGCTCTTAAATTATACAAAATATCAAAAAAATCATGTTATTTTCTTCACAAAATTTCAAAAAAGTTGGAAGTCTAACATTTTTTTAAAATAAAACATGGTATGATAGCAATAATTTAAATGAGTGGTTGAGGTGAGGTTATGAAAAAAGAGTCGGAAAACATGTTGCTATCTTTCCATTTTTCTCAAGGTTTGGCACTCTTACCTATTATTTTATACGTTTTGATAGGCGGAACGATTATGGTTGTATTTGAGTGTTATTCCATGAAGGTATTGAGTCTTGCTGCACTAATAGCATTATTAGTCGGATTTTTCTTTTGTGCAAATAAAGGGAAATATTGGCAGGCTATTGTAAAAGGATTAGCTCAGTATGGAAATGCTCGTTTACTTTTTGTATTTATATTGATTGGGGTATTTTCAAAGCTTCTTGTAACAGGGGGAATTGGTTCAGGGTTCATTTGGTTGGGTGTGAACTGGGGACTGACAGGAGGAGGCTTTGTTGTCTTTTGCTTTCTAGTTTCTGCCCTGATTTCTATTGGCGCAGGAGCACCGATTGCGGCAATGCTGGCTGTAGTACCGATTTTTTATCCAGCAGGTGTTTTATTGGGGTCAGATCCTGCTGTATTGACAGGTGCATTGTTGAGCGGTGTATTCTTCGGAGATGCGCTATCTCCTAGTTCTCAGGTAATACATACTACAATTCAAACACAGCATGATGCAGGTACGAATGCAAGTGCACCATTGCTTGAAACATTGAAAAAACGATTGCCATATGTTTTGATTTGTGGAGTTTTATCAGCGATTTTGTTCTTTTTATTTGGTACAGCTAAGACAGGTGTAGGAGAGCAAGCAAACTTGCAAGAACTCTGTGACGCAAGAGGATTGTGGATGTTAATACCAGTTGTCGTTCTCCTTGTTATTTGTTTCAAAACAAGCGATTTGTTTTTAGCGATTAATTGGAGTATTCTTGCAGGACTGGTGACTGGTTTATTAAGTGGCTGCTTAACTTTTGCAGATTTTGTAACAATTTCACCAGAAACACAGGAAATTCATGGACTTTTATTTGATGGGTTAAACGGAGTTACAGACATAGTTATATCTACTGTCCTACTTTATGGTTTGATATCAATTGCGGTAGAAGGTGGAATGGTAAATAAATGTTGTGAATTTTTATTGGCACAGAAAGCCTTATCAACACGCCGTGGAGCAGAGATAGTTATTTCATTAGGAATTTCAGTTGTGAATATTTTATTAGCAGGTTGTGTGCTTCCTTCTATTTTAATGTTCAAGGATGTTTCAGACACAATTGGACAGAGGACTAAGGTATCAGCAGTAAGACGAAGCATTTTGCTTACTTCAATGACGACAAATATTACGGCGATTATACCTATTAACAGTGCATTTGTGATGGGGGCAATTACAATTATTGCAGGAATAGCTAGCAGCAATTCTAATATACCAAGTGTTACACCATTTGAAGTTTTCATGTCAACATTCTATTGTTTATTGCTTACTGTAGTTTGTGTCATTTGGGTTGTATTTGGTGTTGGAAAAGACAAAGAATAAGGAAAGGAATTGAATAGAATGGAACATTTTGAGCTTGTCATTATTGGTGGAGGACCTGCTGGTCTATCCGCAGCAATATATGCAGGAAGAGCAGGTCAAAAGACATTATTAATTGAGAAGAGTAGTTTTGGTGGAAGAATCAACGATACAAAGGAAATTTGTAATTATCCAGGAACTCCATCAGATAGTGGTGCAGGTCTTATGAAGAAGTTCAAAGAACATGCAGAGTCGTATTCAACGAATACATTCAAGAGAACCACTGTTACGGGAATTGAGAAACTAGAGGATATGAGATTCTTAATTCATACAAAGCGTCGTGGAGATTTTACAGCAGATAGTGTGATATTAGATACAGGTACTAGACCAAGAGTTTTAGGAATTCCTAATGAAGTGGAATTAACTGGACATGGAGTTGCTTACTGTGCTACATGTGATGCAGAATTTTTTAAAGGAAAAGAAATTTATGTGTTAGGTGCAGGGGATCAAGCAATTGAAGAAAGTATTTATTTAACAAACTTTGCACAGAAGGTTCACATTGTAGTAATTCATGAAGAAGGTCATTTAGATTGTAATGAAATTGCTGCACATGCTGCTTTCCATAATGACAAGATTGATTTTATTTGGAATTCTACAATTTCGGAGATAAAGGGTACAACAGAAGTTGAGGGAGTTGTATTGAAAAATGTGGTAACAGAAGAAACAAGGGAAGCAAGTGCTTCAGGTGTATTTTTCTTTGTTGGAATGGTGCCACAAACTGAATTGGTGAAAGATTTAGTTGAATGTGATGAAAAAGGTTATGTAATAGTAAATGAAAAGAAAGAAACAAGTCTTGCTGGTTTGTACGCCGTAGGGGATTGTACAAAAACATATTTAAGACAGGTTATTACTTCAGCAGCAGACGGGGCAATTGCAGCTACTGCAAGTGAAAGATATATACAGGAGCGTCGTCAAATAGATGGAATTCTTACAGAGGCTTCAGGAAAAATTGCGTTTATATTTTATAATCCATATGAAAACGAGCAAATTAGTAAAGTTTCAGAGATAGAAAAAGAAATTTCCAGTGAATATAAGGTTTATCGTCAAGATATTACACGACAAACTTTATTATATCAAGTGTTAGAAATGAACACTTGCGTGTCCGTTGCTTTCTATGAAAATGGACGCTTAGTAAAAAAACAGTCATAAAAGGGAGGATATGAATTATGGGACAACCGTTGGTATTTCCACATGGAGTAACTGTGTACAATCCAGAAAAATGTTTTAATGGGTATACGATTGTACCGCTAATTAACGATGGTGTATTATTATTTGATATGAATGGAAATGAAATCCGTCGTTGGAATATGCATGCTATGCCACCAAAATTATTGCCAGGTGGATATGTTATGGGATTAAGTGGATATCGTCATCCAGATTTTGGTATGCAAGATGGTGTAAATCTTTTACAAATTGATTACGATGGTAATATTGTATGGGAGTTTGATAAATTAGAAGAAATCAATGACCCAGGAAGAGATCATCGTTGGATGGCACGCCAACATCATGATTATCAGAGAGAAGGAAATCCAGTTGGATATTATGTTCCAGGTATGGATGCAAAACCTTTGGAAGGAAATACATTGATTTTAGCACATCAAACAATTAAAAATCCTTTGATTTCAGATAAGAAATTGTTAGATGATGTAATGATCGAAGTAGATTGGGAAGGAAATATTTTATGGAAATGGTCTATTTCAGATCACTTTGAAGAGTTTGGATTTGATGAAGCAGCAAAAAATCTATTGTTCCGTGATCCTAATATGCGTTCTAGTGATGGTGGAGTTGGGGATTACCTACACGTAAACTGCATGAGTTATTTAGGACCAAACAAATGGTATGATCAAGGGGATATGAGATTTAAACCAGACAATATTATTTTTGACTGTCGTGAAGCAAATATCCTTGCAATTTTGGATAAAGAAACTGGAAAGATTGTATGGAAAATTGGACCAGATTTCAATGCAACACCAGAATTACGTAAAATGGGATGGATTATCGGTCAGCATCACTTCCATATGATACCAAAGGGATTGCCAGGAGAAGGAAATCTAATGGTATTTGATAATGGTGGTTGGGCAGGATATGGTGTTCCAAACCCAGGAAGTAAAACAGGAATTAAAAATGCACTTCGTGATTATAGCCGAGTTCTAGAATTTAACCCAATTACTCTAGAAATAGAATGGCAGTTAACACCAAAGGAATTAGGGCATGCGATTCCAACAGATGCAAGCAAATTCTATAGTCCATATGTATCAAGTGCACAAAGACTTCCAAATGGAAATACATTAGTGACAGAGGGAAGTGATGGGCGTATAATAGAGGTAACACCAGATCATGAAATCGTTTGGGAATGGATCTCTCCATACTATACTCATAATGAGAAAGGTCCTAAAAACAACATGATTTATCGTGGATATCGTTATCCTTACAGCTATGTTCCACAAGAACCACAACCAGAAGAGATTGCAATTCCACGTATTGATAATACTACATTCCGTATGCCAAATGCAGGAAAGCTTGGAGCGAAAAAAGTGATAGATGTAGAAGGTACTCTACCATACTATGCAGATGTTGCTTTGTGTGTAGCTACAGACGATGAAGAAGATCTATCTCTAAGAGAGAAGGTATTTGAAGTTGATACAGACTTCTTTACACCAGTAAACTCTATGGCAGAATGGAACGATGTGGTTCTTAAAGAAAAAGAGAAACCAGTAGTTGTATTATTTGGAGCAGAACGATGCACACATTGTAAAGCATTGCATCCAGTATTGGAAGAGGCACTAAAAGAGGAATTTGAAGATACATTTAAAGTATGCTATGTAGATGTGGATGTAAATAAAGATATCGTAAAAGCACTACGTGTTCAGGGAATTCCAGTTGTGGCTGTATTCGATAAGGGAGAAGAAAAGAAACGCTTTAATGGTGAGCAGGATTATGATGATATTTGCGATTTCTTTGATGAGGCTTTAAAATAGTAAAGGAGTACAGCTTGTAAATGAATAATCAATCTTCTACTTTTGTAACAGAATGTTTAAAGCATCCCTTGTATGCACAGAAATTCCAAATCAAAGAATACCATATTGGTCAAGTACTTCGCTGTGCAGGTGAAGAAATACAACATTTTGGTTTGGTACTTCATGGAATCTTAAAAGCAGAATGCTATACGAAGCAGGGGTATGAGGTTTGTTGTACATATTTTGAAGAACATGATACATTTCCAGAATTGCTGTATTTTACTGGGAAAAGGCAGTTTATTTATACCTTAGTAGCAGCAAAAAAAGCAAAGGTAGCTTGGATATCTGTACATGATATGGAACAAATTTTGCAAAAAGATAGAAGATTGAGAGATTCTTTTATGAATTATGTATTTCAACGTGGATTAAACAATCAGATGTTGCTGACATGTTTGACTTATACGACAATTGAGCAGCGTATAGCTTATTGGTTGTTAAACATAAAGAATATAAAAGAAAATGAATCTATTCAACTGCCTAAATCTCAAAAGATTTGGGCAGATACATTGCATGTAAGTCGCTCGTCCCTCAATCATGAAATTCGAGAGATGGAGAGGAAAGGCTACTTCTGTATTGAGAAAAAAATGTTAAAGCTTTTAGACCGAACGGGGTTGGAAAATATATTATGACAGAATTTTAGGATTCTGTCATTTTTCTATGTTATGGCTTAATTACGGGGATTTGCAGGTTGAATGTTAGGATACAATAGATAGGTAACAAAATAAAAACAAGGATTCACATCGATATGATATATTGGAATTGTCAAGAAACCAATCATCAGATCGAAAGGAGAATCCTTGTATGTCAAGTTTATCACATCCA
>JAHLFA010000048.1 GCA_018883985.1 Candidatus Ruminococcus intestinipullorum
AATATAAAATATTAATTAGCTATCTAATTAAAAATAGAAGGGAAGTGAGTGTATGAAATGTATGAATGAGAAAATTCCTAGCATTGCTTTAATAGGGATGTTAATGCATTTGAATGAGCAAAGAATCCAGCAGTTGTTTGGAAAATATGATTTAAACAAAAGTCAGGCTGGTATTTTATTGATTCTTCATCATGGAGAAGCTCTTTCTCAAAAGGAGATGGCGAAGAGATTAAATGTAACGCCACCATCCATTACTTCAGCGATTCAAAAAATGGAAAAGTCAGGATACATTACACGACGATTGGACGAGAAAGATCAACGAGTCATGAGGTTGCATTTAACAGACAAAGGGGAGGAGTGCATCCAAGGGTTACAGGAAGTAACAAAGAAGATGGATCAAATTTTATTTAGGGGAATGAATATGGAAGAAAAGTTATTATTGAGAAGGTTAATGATGCAAATGATAGAAAATCTTCAAAACGAAGATGGATATTTTCCAGGTGAGGATTTTTGACGTGCGAAGTGTGAGCAATAAATATAGAAGGGAAGGAAGCTATGAAAAATTTATTTAAGCATATGGGGGAGCATTGGAAGGCTGTCTTGTTGATTATCGTGATTTTATTTATACAAGCATATTGTGACTTATCACTTCCAGGATATACTTCCAATATCGTAAATGTTGGGATTCAGCAAGGTGGAATTGAAGATACAATTCCAAATGTAATTGAGATTGATGAGTTAGAAAATGTACTTCTGTTTGTAAATGAAAAAGAAGCACAGCAAGTAAGGGATTCTTATCAGATAGATGAAAATACGTATGAAAAAAAAGCATATGTTTTAAAGGAATCAATAGAAGATGATGATGAAAAGATACAGGAATTATCCGATATATTATCCGTGCCAATGATGTTAACATCTGGTTTGACAGCAGATTCTGACAAAGCAGAAGAAATGAAGAATCAGCTTATCATGGGCATGCCACAGGGAATGGTACCAGAAGATGCAGATATTTTTGACATACTAGCTATGATGCCAGAAGAGCAGAGAGCGAATATAGCATCACAGATGGAAGAGCAGATAGGACAGCTGCCAGAGATGATTCAAGAGCAGGCAGGAATTGCATTTGTAAAGAGTGCATATGAGAATTTAGGAATCGATAGTGAATCATTACAAATGAACTATTTAATGAGTACAGGTGCAAAAATGCTTGGCTTAGCACTGCTTGGTATGATGGCAAGCGTGATGGTTGGATTTATTGCATCTCGTCTTGGAGCAACAATTGGACGTGATTTAAGAGGAAATGTTTTTAGAAAAGTAGTGGGATTCTCTAATAACGAATTTGACCATTTTTCTACGGCATCTTTAATTACAAGAAGTACCAATGATATTCAACAAGTGCAGCTGATTATTGTAATGCTTCTTAGAGTTGTATTGTATGCACCAATATTGGCAATTGGTGGAATTTACAATGTATTTCAGACAAATGTTTCCATGTCATGGATTATTGCTTTAGCAGTAGGTTTAATCGCAATGGTTGTATTGACCTTATTCGTTGTAGCAATGCCAAAATTCAAAATATTGCAAACATTGGTAGATAAATTAAATCTTGTTACAAGAGAAATTTTAACAGGGCTATCTGTTATTCGAGCATTCAGTACAGAAAAGCATGAAGAAGTACGTTTTGATGAGGCAAACAAAACGTTGACAAGAACAAATCTTTTCGTTAATAGAGCGATGACATTTATGATGCCTGTCATGATGCTTATTATGAATGGAATTTCTGTTTTAATTATTTGGACTGGAGCCCATGGAATCAATGATGGTCAAATGCAAGTTGGAGATATGATGGCATTTATTCAGTACACAATGCAGATTATCATGGGATTCTTAATGTTATGTATGCTTTCAGTTATGCTTCCAAGAGCAGCTGTTGCAGCAGATCGTGTAGAGGAAGTATTAAAAAGCGAAACAAAGATTCACGACCCAGAAAATCCAAAAGAGTGGACAGGAAAAGAAAAAGGGGTTTTACAGTTTTCCAATGTTTCTTTCCACTATCCAGGTGCGAAGGAAGACGTATTAAAGAATATTAGTTTTACTGCAAAACCAGGAGAAACAACGGCCATCATTGGAAGTACAGGAAGTGGAAAATCTACATTGGTAAACTTGATTCCAAGGTTCTATGATGTAACAGAGGGTACGATTACATTAGATGGGATAGACATTAGAGAAGTGGCACAACATGAACTTCGGGAACGCTTGGGATTTGTTCCACAAAAAGGAGTTCTTTTCTCAGGGAACATTGCATCAAATATTTTGTATGGAAATGCAGAAGGAACAAAGGAAGAGATGATTGAGGCAGCAGAAATTGCACAGGCTGCAGAATTTATTAATGCAAAAACTGAGAAATATGAAAGTCATATTGCACAGGGTGGCTCCAATGTATCTGGTGGACAAAAGCAGAGATTGTCTATCGCTAGAGCAATAGCAAAACATCCAGATTTATTTATATTTGATGATAGCTTTTCTGCACTTGATTACAAGACAGATGTGGCATTACGAAAAGCATTGAAAGAAAAAACATCGAATAGTACAGTTCTGATTGTGGCACAGCGAATCAGTACGATTCTTCATGCACAGCAAATTATCGTGTTGGATGAGGGAAGAATTGTAGGAATAGGGACACATCAAGAGTTATTAAATACTTGCGAAGTATATCAGCAAATAGCTGCATCACAGTTATCAGAAGCTGAATTAAAAGCAGATACAAAGGGAAAGGAGGAAAACAGTCATGAGTGAGAAGAGAGGGCATATGAAACCACCAATGGCAGGGGAAAAGGCGAAAGATTTTAAAGGAACTCTGAAAAAATTGATTCGCTATATGAGTGTATTTAAAATACAGATGTTGTTGGTCTTTGTATTTGCAGTTGGAGGCACCATTTTCAATATTGTAGGACCTAAAATTTTAGGAAAAGCCACAACGGAAATCTTCAATGGACTCATAAGTCAAGTGTCAGGTGGAGATGGAATTAACTTCGAGAAACTAGGACATATTTTACTTCTAACACTTTGTTTGTATGTAGTAAGTGCATTGTTTTCCTTTATTCAAGGATATATTATGACTGGAATTTCCCAGAAGACAACATATCGTCTTAGAAAAGAGATTTCCCAAAAGATTCATAAAATGCCTATGAACTATTTCGATACAAAGCCAGTAGGAGAAGTTCTATCACGTGTAACAAATGACGTAGATACATTAGGACAAAGTTTAAACCAAAGTGCTACACAATTGATTACTTCCGTTACTACAATTATTGGAGTATTAATCATGATGTTATCCATTAGTCCAATAATGACGCTGGTAGCACTTCTATTACTACCTATTTCAGGAATCTTTTTGGCATTTGTTATGAAGCATTCACAAAAATATTTTAAGAGCCAACAGGAATATTTAGGAAATGTGAATGGACAGGTAGAAGAAATTTATAGTGGACATAATATTGTGAAGGTATTTAATAAAGAGAACGATGTCATTCACGAATTCGATGCTATGAATGGAAAGCTATATGATTCTGCATGGAAATCACAGTTTTTCTCAGGAATGATGATGCCAATTATGCAGTTTATTGGAAATATAGGATATGTAGCTGTATCCATCTTGGGTGGATTTTTGGTTTTGAAAAATCGAATTGAAGTTGGAGATATCCAGTCATTTATTCAATACGTACGAAACTTTACACAGCCAATAACACAAATTGCCCAAGTCTCAAATATGTTACAAATGACAGCGGCTGCTAGTGAGAGAGTATTTGAATTTTTAGAGGAAGAAGAGGAAGACCAATTTGTGGAAAATGCAGTTTCCGTAGACAACTTAGAGGGAAATGTAGAATTTGAACACGTAAATTTTGGATATCAAAAAGATAAAACAATTATTAACGATTTTTCTGTCAAAGTAAAAGAAGGGCAGAAAATTGCAATTGTTGGTCCAACTGGTGCAGGAAAAACCACAATGATTAAATTATTGATGCGTTTTTATGATGTAAATAGTGGGGCGATAAAAATTGATGGACATGATGTAAGAAACTTCAATCGAAGCGAACTAAGAAAAATGTTTGGAATGGTTCTTCAAGATACATGGCTTTTCCATGGAAGCATTAAAGAAAACATTCGATATGGTAATTTAGAGGCAACGGATGAAGACGTAGTTAAAGCGGCAAAAGCAGCACATGTGCATCATTTTGTGCAGACACTTCCAGGTGGATACGATATGGAGCTAAATGAAGAAGCAAGCAACGTATCACAAGGACAGAAACAGCTGTTAACAATAGCAAGAGCAATATTAGCAGATCCAAAGATTCTGATTTTAGATGAGGCAACAAGTTCGGTAGACACAAGAACTGAAGTGTTGATTCAGAAAGCAATGGATAATTTGATGAGAGGACGTACAAGTTTCATAATTGCCCATCGCTTATCTACAATTCGTGATGCAGATATGATCCTAGTCATGAAAGATGGCGATATCGTAGAGCAAGGAAAACATGAAGAATTGTTGAAACAAGGCGGATTTTACGCAGAACTTTACAATTCGCAGTTTGAACAAGGATAATGAATTGGGGACGTAGTAAAATTCAATTTTACTACGTCCCCAATTCAACTTCACTACGTCCCCAATTCATATTTTACAATAAGTATATTTCTATGCTATACTGAAACATAACGCAAAAACAGGAGGTACTGTCATGGAACTTACGCATTTTGATTCGGAAGGGAAGGCACGCATGGTGGATGTAACGGAGAAAGCTGATTCGGTTCGTGAGGCGACTGCTACAGGTAAAATCACGGTGAATCAGGCAGTTTATGATGCAATTGAGCAGGGAAACGTAGGAAAGGGAGATGTTTTGTCTGTTGCTACTACAGCTGGTATTATGGGCGTAAAGCGAACCGCAGATTTGATACCGATGTGCCACGCTCTTCCAATAACAAACTGTAAGATTCATTTTGAAAAAAATGCACAAAAACGGGAGATTCAATGTTTTTGCACTGTAAAGGTCACAGGAAAGACTGGTGTGGAGATGGAAGCACTAACGGGAGTGAGTGTAGCACTTTTAACAATTTATGATATGTGTAAGGCGTTGGATAAATTTATGGAAATAGGAGAAATTTATCTTTGCAAAAAAACAGGAGGAAAAAGTGGAGATATTGTAAATCCAAAGAGCATATAGGAGTGTCAAAAATGAAGTGGAAAGCAGCAGTCATCACATTAAGTGATAAAGGGGCGAAAGGTCAGCGAGTTGACGAAAGTGGCATGTTAATAAAAAGAATGCTAGAGGAAGCTGGATATGAGATTGCAGGATACAGTTTACTTCCAGACGAACAACAACTGATAGAGAAAGAACTCATTCGATTTAGTGATGAAGAAAAGGTAGATTTAATTTTAACCACTGGAGGAACGGGATTTTCTCCTAGGGATTGCACCCCAGAGGCAACATTAAATGTAGCAACAAAGAATGTACCAGGTATTGCTGAAGCTATGCGATATGCTTCCTTGCAAATTACACCACGTGCAATGTTAAGTAGAGCAGTATCTGTAATTAGAGGAGAAACATTAATCATAAATCTTCCAGGCAGTCCCAAAGCAGTGAAAGAAAATTTAGAATATATTCTTCCATCACTATCACATGGATTAGGGATTTTAAAAGGAGTGTCAGGCGAATGCGGGACCAGTTTGGGCGAAAAATAGAATATATGAGAATCTCACTAACAGACCGATGTAATTTAAGGTGCATCTATTGTATGCCAGAGGAAGAAACAGAGCAAATAGATACAGAGAATGTACTTGAATACGACGAAATTATCAGAGTGTGTAAAATTGCAGCAAAACTTGGAATATCTAAGATAAAATTGACTGGTGGAGAGCCTCTTGTGAGAAAGGATATAGAAGTTTTAATAAAAAGGCTTAAAAATCTAGAGGGAATCAAACAAGTTACATTGACTACAAATGGAGTATTGCTAAAAGAAAAAATGCAACAATTATATGAATCAGGTTTAGATGCAGTAAATATTAGTTTAGATACTTTAGACCGAAAGCAGTATGCACAAATTACAAAAAGAGATCAGCTATCCAAGGTACTAGAGGGGATAGAATGTGCAATGCAGTATACAGGACTAAAAGTAAAAATAAATTGTGTAGCACTAGCAGGCTGTAATGAAAAACAGTGGGTTCCCATAGCAGAATTTGCAAAAAATTATCCTATTGATGTAAGATTTATAGAACGAATGCCAATTGGAACAAAGGAGAGCTTCAATATTGCACTGCAAGAAGAAATTCAAAAGTGCTTGGATAGTGCCTTTGGTTGTTCCCATAAAGAAGAAAACATACAGAGAGGAAATGGTCCAGCAAAATATTGGTCCTATCCAAATTTTCAAGGTAAGATAGGATTTATAAGTGCAATTTCTCATAAATTTTGTGAAGATTGCAATCGAATTCGAATGACAAGTGAGGGGTATATAAAACCATGTCTGCAATTTTCTGAAGGAATCGATTTGAGAACATTGTTACGAGGTGATGTTGGAGATGATAAAATACAAGAGGCGTTAGAAAAAGTAATTTATCAAAAACCAAGATGTCACATATTTGAACAAGAGAAGAAAGAAGGGCATTTAGAGAAGCATCAGATGTCTTGGATTGGAGGATAGCATGGGAAAGGTAATTGCAGTTTGCATAAGTCCCGAAAAAGGGACACCAAAGAAAAATGTAGGAAGTGCATTGTTCCAAAAAGAATTTGGATTGGTAGGAGATGCACATGCAGGAAAATGGCATCGACAAGTAAGTTTACTTTCTTTTGATAAAATAGAAGAGTTTCGCAAAAAAGGTGCAGAAGTAGACGATGGAGCTTTTGGAGAAAATCTTGTTGTAGAAGGATTTGACTTTAAGCAGCTTCCAGTTGGTACAAAGCTTAAATGTAATGATGTCCTTTTAGAAATTACCCAGATTGGAAAAGAATGCCATCATGGCTGCAATATTTTCCAAAAGATGGGAGATTGTATTATGCCAAGAGAAGGGGTCTTTGCAAGAGTTCTGCAAGGAGGAAGTATCTCTAGTGGAGATGAAATGAACATTGTTCAATAGAAAGGGTGGAGATAAAGCATGAAGTGGAATAAGTTTCGATTAAAAACAACAACACAAGCAGAAGACATTGTAAGTAGTATGCTGATGGATTTAGGAATTCAAGGGGTAGAAATAGAAGACAAGATTCCTTTAACGCAGGCTGATAAAGAGCAAATGTTTGTAGATATTTTACCACAAATACAAGAAGATGATGGGACAGCTTATCTAAGCTTTTACTTAGAAGAAGAGGAAGATAAAGAGCAAATTCTCTCCAAAATTCAGGCAGAATTAGAGGAAATGAAGTCTTATGTAGAGGTTGGTGAATGCACCATTGAAGAATCCCAAACAGAGGATGTGGATTGGGTAAATAATTGGAAACAGTATTTTCATCAATTCTATATAGATGATATTTTAATTATTCCATCTTGGGAAGAGGTAAAACCACAGGATAAAGAAAAGTTAGTGATTCATATAGACCCAGGTACAGCCTTTGGAACAGGAATGCATGAAACAACACAATTATGTATTCGTCAGATAAGAAAATATACAACCAATAATACAAAAATTTTAGATGTAGGGTGTGGAAGTGGTATTCTTGGAATGCTTGCACTAAAATTTGGGGCAAAATACTCTGTGGGTACAGATTTAGACCCTTGTGCAATCGAGGCTACGAACGAAAATATGGAAGTGAATGGCATCCAAAAAAATCAATATGAAGTGATGATTGGAAATATCATTGACGACAAGGAAATACAAGATAAAGTTGGATACGAAGCATACGATATTGTAGTGGCAAATATTTTAGCAGATGTTTTGGTAGAATTAACACCAGTGATTGTGAATCAGATGAAACCAGGTGGAATTTATATTACAAGTGGTATTATTGATGATAAAGAAGAAACTGTAGTAAAAGCAGTAGAGAAGGCTGGTTTAGAGGTATTAGAGGTTCATTATCAAGGTGAGTGGGTATCAGTGACAGCCAGAAAAGGAAGGAAATAAATAGATGCATCAGTTTTTTACATCTCCATCTAATATAAATAACGGTAAGATTACGATTGAAAACGCAGATATTAATCATTTAAAGAACGTACTGCGTATGAAACAAGGAGAACGAATTAAGATTAGTGATGGAGTAGGTGGAATATATATATGTTCTATTGATTGTATGCAAGATGGAATGGTTTCTGCAAAAATAGAAGAAGAATATCACACAGATACAGAGCTGCCTTCTAAAATCTATTTATTTCAAGGACTTCCAAAGGGAGAGAAGATGGAATGGATTATCCAAAAAGCTGTAGAACTTGGGGTTCATGAAATTATACCAGTGGCTACAAAAAGAGCAGTTGTGAAGTTGGATGATAAGAAGGCAGCGAAGAAAATCATTCGTTGGAATGCAATAGCAAAAGGGGCAGCACAACAGTCGGGAAGAGGAATCATACCCGAAGTTCATGAAGTGCTGACCTTTGGACAAGCATTAGAATATGCCAAAAATCTAGATGTAAAATGCATACCCTATGAGCTGGCAGAAGGAATGTCAGAAACAAAAGCGTTTATAGAAGGGCTTGAAGCAGGAAAGAAAATAGGAATATTTATAGGTCCAGAAGGTGGATTTGAAGAAACGGAAATTCAAGCGGCAAAGGAAGTAGGAATTGTTCCAATTACTTTGGGAAAACGAATTTTAAGAACAGAAACAGCCGCTGTTACAGTATTATCAATCTTCATGTATCAATTGGAAAGTTTATAACATAAAGTAACAGTAAGAAAGTTGTAAAGGAAGAATAGTATGGAAGTTTATTTAGATAATTCAGCCACAACGAAGTGCTATACACAAGTAGGGGATTTGATGTATAAAATCATGTGTCAAGATTATGGAAATCCATCCTCTATGCATCGAAAAGGTGTTGTGGCAGAACGATATATTAAGGATGCAAAAGAGAATATTGCAAAGATATTAAAAGTGGATGCAAAAGAGATTTTTTTTACATCAGGAGGAACAGAAAGCGATAACTTGGCTTTGATTGGAACAGCACGGGCAAATAAAAGAAAAGGTAAGCATTTGATTACAACTTCCATAGAGCATCCAGCAATTTTGAATACGATGAGGTATTTAGAGGAATCAGAAGGATTTAACGTTACGTACCTTCCTGTAGATTCGAAAGGAAGAGTGAAGTTAGAGACTTTAAAAGAGGCACTTAGCGAGGAAACAATTTTAGTATCGATTATGTATGTCAACAATGAAGTTGGTGCTGTACAGCCAATAGAAGAGGCAGTTCGTTTGGTGAAACAATATAATCCAGACATTTTATTCCATACAGATGCAGTACAAGGATTTGGAAAGTATAAAATACATCCTAAGAGAGTAGGGATAGATTTATTAACTGCCAGTGGACATAAGATTCATGGTCCAAAAGGAACAGGTTTTTTATATGTAGGCGAAAAGGTAAAAATACAACCAATTATTTTTGGCGGTGAGCAGCAGAAAAATATTCGTTCAGGAACGGAAAATGTTCCAGGTATTGCAGGACTTGGACTTGCTGCCAAAATGATTTATCAAGACTTAGAGATAAAAACAGCCTTAATGAGAGAGCTAAAGGAATACTTTTTGAACGGAATTTTACAAATTGAAAATACAACGGTACATGGAGAAACAGACGAAAATAGTGCACCTCATATTATTAGTGTAGGATTTTCAGGAATCCGAAGCGAAGTACTTTTACATGCTTTGGAAGAAAAAGGAATTTATGTATCTTCTGGATCAGCATGTGCTTCCAACCATCCAGCAATTAGTGGTGTATTAAAAGGAATTGGGGCTGCCAAGGAGTATTTGGATGCAACAATTCGATTTAGTATGTCAGAGTTTACCACAAAAGAAGAAATTGACTATACGTTGGAAACACTATATAATTGTGTACCGATGTTAAGAAGATTTACAAGACGGTAGTTCAAAAGCGAAGAACAAAGGAGACCAACTATGAAATTTCATTCATTTTTGATTAAATATGGCGAAATTGGTATTAAGGGAAAGAATCGATATTTATTTGAAGATGCACTGGTTCGTCAAATTCGATTTGCATTGAAAGATGCAGAGGGAGAATTTCATGTGCATAAGGCTCAGGGAAGAGTGTATGTGGATTGTGAAGGGGAATATGATTATGAAGAAACAGTAGAATGTTTGAAAACTGTTTTTGGTATTGTGGGAATTTGCCCTGTTGTTCGACTACAAGATGAAGGAATTGAAAAACTAAAAAAAGATGTAGAAGAATATATAGGAGCTATGTATCCAGAACAAAATCAGACCTTTAAAGTAGAGGCGAGAAGAAGTAAAAAATCATATCCTTTAAACTCTATGGAACTAAATTGTGAATTAGGTGGAGTGATTCTGGATGCGTACCCAAATATGACGGTAGATGTACATCATCCACAAATTCGGTTAAATGTTGAAGTACGAGAAGAAATTTATCTATATTCTGAAATTATTAAAGGGCCAGGAGGAATGCCAGTAGGTACAAATGGAAGTGCAATGCTTCTTCTTTCTGGGGGAATAGACAGTCCAGTTGCAGGATATATGATTGCCAAACGTGGAGTAACATTGGAAGCTACTTATTTTCATGCACCTCCATACACAAGTGAGCGAGCAAAGGAAAAAGTTGTTGATTTAGCTAGACTGGTTTCCAAATATGCAGGACCAATTAAATTAAATGTTGTAAACTTTACAGATATTCAGCTTTATATCTACGAAAAATGTCCACATGATGAATTAACAATTATTATGAGAAGATATATGATGAAAATCGCAGAACATTTTGCAAAGAAAAGTGGATGTCTAGGATTGATTACAGGAGAAAGTATAGGTCAAGTGGCCAGTCAAACAATGCAGAGTTTAGCAGCTACAAATGCTGTTTGTACTTTGCCAGTGTATCGTCCACTTATTGGCTTTGATAAGACGGAGATTGTTGATATTTCAGAAAAGATTAATACGTATGAAACATCCATTCAACCTTATGAAGATTGTTGTACAATCTTTGTAGCAAAACATCCAGTAACAAAGCCTAATATAGAGAGAATTGAACGCTCAGAGCGTAATTTAGAAGAAAAAATCGATGAGCTTATGCAGGCGGCAATTGATACAGTGGAAACAATGATGATTTCATAATAAAAGAAAAAGGCTGTCTCAAAAGAGGCAGCCTTAAAATTAAAAATTCAATTTACTTATTTAATAAGATATGCATCTAAAGCAGTTAAAATCTCATCTAAATTGTTATCAGCGTGGATATTTAAATCGATTGGTTTAGAAAGATCTAAACTAAAAATACCCATAATAGACTTTGCGTCGATTACATATCTTCCAGACACTAAATCAAAATCATTGTCATATTTTGTAATCACATTTACAAAAGATTTTACTTTGTCAATTGAATTTAAAGAAATCTGTACTGTTTTCATTATAAAGGTCCCTCCCTAATAAAATTAATGTCATTATTTCTTATGTATATTCTAAGAGATGGTGTGGTAAAAGTCAAGAAACAAAACATGAAAATAGATAGGAAATCAGGAGAAAATATTATGAAAAAAGTTGCATTACATAATTTAGGATGTAAAGTAAACGCATATGAAACACAGGCTATGCAAGAAATGCTAGAGCAGGCAGGATATGATATTGTTCCATTTCAAGAAGGGGCAGATATTTATATTATAAATACTTGCACAGTAACGAATATTGCAGATAGAAAATCTAGGCAAATGCTGCATCGTGCAAGAAAGATGAATCCAGATGCTGTTGTCGTGGCAGCAGGATGTTATGTACAAGCACAGGCAGAAAAACAAGAGATTGATCCATGTATTGATGTGGTCATTGGAAATAATAGAAAGCAAGATTTATTAGCAATTCTAAAAGCATATGAGCAAGAGCATAGTGAACAAAAGGATGTTATTGATATCAATCATACGAATGAGTATGAAACATTGAGCTTGTCCAAAACAGGAGAACATACAAGAGCATACATAAAGGTACAAGACGGATGCAATCAATTTTGTTCTTATTGCATTATCCCTTATGCCAGAGGCAGAGTAAGGAGCCGAAAGAAGTCGGATGTTGTAGAAGAAGTTACAAGATTGGCACAAAATGGATATAGAGAGGTTGTGTTAACAGGAATTCATTTAAGTTCTTATGGAATAGATTTAGAGGGCGAGGAAAGTTTATTAACACTGTTAGAAGCCGTGCATGAAATTGAAGGAATTCAAAGAATCAGGCTAGGTTCCTTAGAACCAAGAATTATTACAGAGGAATTTGTAAAGAAAATTGTAAATATGCCAAAAATATGTCCACATTTTCATTTATCACTACAAAGTGGCTGTGACGAAACTTTAAAGAGAATGAATCGTCGTTATGACAGCAAAGAGTTTTTGGAAAAATGCAATCTTTTGCGTAAATACTTTGAAAATCCAGCTTTAACAACAGATGTCATTGTTGGATTTCCTGGAGAAACACAGGAAGAGTTTGAAGAAACGAAAGCATTTTTAGAAAATATTCAGTTCTATGAAACACATATATTCAAATATTCAAAAAGAGAAGGAACAAAGGCGGCAGTGATGGAGCATCAGATTCCTGAGCAGGAAAAAGCAAGAAGAAGTGCGATTCTTATTGAACTTGGGGAGAAGAATAAAAAGGAATATGAGAAGAAGTTTTTAGGAAAAACGGTCGAAGTTCTTGTAGAAGAGAAAGCAAACATAAATGGGGAAGAGGTATGGGTAGGTCATACAAAAGAGTATATGAAAATTGCACTAGAAGGAGATGGAAATTTACAGAATTGTATTCTAAACGTGCAAATTGATAGGGAAGAACAAATTATTCATTGAATTTTAAAATAGATTATATTAAAATTGTAGCTAGAAAAATAGTGCTTGAAAAAGGCATGAAATTCAAGTTTAGAATATACGAAAATAGAAAGAATATGGAGGAGAGGAAATGGGCGATTTAAGTAATACTCAGTTTTTTCAGGTAGAACCAGGACCACAGATTTCGGCAAAAGATATTTTGGAAATCGTGTTCAAGGCACTGAAAGAAAAGGGATACAATCCAGTAAACCAAATAGTAGGCTATATTATGTCTGGAGATCCAACTTATATTACAAGTTATAATGGAGCTAGAAGCTTGATTATGAAAGTAGAAAGAGATGAATTAGTTGAAGAACTGTTAAAAGCGTATATTCAACATAATTCATGGGAATAATAAGTTATGCGAATTATGGGGTTAGACTATGGCACAAAGACTGTCGGTGTTGCAATTAGTGATGCATTAGGTCTTACAGCTCAGGGGATAGAAACAATTCAAAGAAAAGAGGAGAACAAGCTTCGAAAAACTCTAGCTCGTATTGAAGCATTAATTCAAGAATACGAGGTAGAAAAGATAGTTCTTGGTTTTCCAAAACATATGAACAATGATATCGGAGAGCGAGCAGAGAAATCTCTTGAATTTAGAGATATGCTTGTACGTAGAACAGGGGTTGAGGTCATTATGTGGGATGAGCGTTTAACCACTGTTGAGGCAGAGCGTACATTAATAGAAAGCAGTGTGCGTAGAGAAAATCGTAAACAATATATAGATAAGATTGCGGCAGTTTTTATCCTGCAGGGATATCTAGACTCCCTTTATTTGAAAAAGCAGATAGAGGAACAAGGATAATAGACAGGCGGCTGCCTAAAAGAAGGGGTATCGTATGGAGAAGATTCAATTTACCTTCGGTGATTCACAAGAAAGCACGGAATTTTATGTATTAGAGCAGACAAAGTTAAATGGTACATCGTATATTTTGGTGACAGATTCGGAAGATGATGATGCAGAGTGTTTGATTCTAAAAGAAATAGGTGGACAAGAGTCTAGCGAAAGTATATATGAGATTGTAGAAGATGAAACAGAACTTTTAGCTGTATCAAAAGTGTTTGAGGAGTTATTAGAGGACATAGATATTGAGATATAGAAACGTTATAGCACACATGGAGGTGTAATATTTGAAAAAAGAAAATCACGGAAAATTAAAAATTATTCCACTCGGTGGATTAGAACAGATAGGGATGAATATCACAGCATTTGAATATGAAGATAGCATTATCGTTGTGGATTGTGGACTTGCCTTTCCAGAAGATGACATGCTTGGAATTGACCTTGTAATTCCAGATGTCACATACTTGAAGGATAATGCATCAAAAGTAAAAGGATTCGTGATTACACATGGTCACGAAGATCATATTGGTGCACTCCCTTATGTTTTAAAGGAAATTAACCTTCCCATTTATACAACAAAATTGACGATGGGAATTATTGAAAATAAATTAAAAGAGCATAACTTACTACGTACAACAAAGCGTAAAGTGGTACGTCATGGACAGTCCATTAACTTAGGGCAATTTAGAATCGAATTTATTAAAACAAACCATAGTATTCAGGATGCTTCAGCGTTAGCAATTTATTCTCCAGCAGGAACTGTGGTTCATACGGGAGATTTTAAGGTAGATTATACACCAGTTTATGGAGATGTAATTGACCTTCAAAGATTTGCTGAAATTGGAAAAAAAGGTGTTTTGGCATTGATGTCAGATAGTACAAATGCAGAGCGTCCAGGATTTACACAGTCTGAACGAACTGTAGGAATTACATTTGATCATATTTTTGCAGAACATCAAAATACTAGAATTATCATTGCCACATTTGCATCAAATGTAGATCGTGTTCAGCAAATTATCAATTCTGCATACAAATATGGCCGTAAAGTAGTAGTAGAGGGACGCAGTATGGTAAATATTATTGCTACAGCGTCTGAATTAGGGTATCTTCATGTGCCAGAAAAAACATTAATTGAAATTGATCAGTTAAAAAATTACCCACCAGAAAAAACGGTTTTAATTACAACGGGCAGTCAGGGAGAATCTATGGCAGCGTTGTCACGTATGGCAGGGGATGTACATCGTAAAGTAACTATTCAGCCAAATGATACAATTATTTTCAGCTCCAATCCAATTCCAGGAAATGAAAAAGCAGTATCTCGTGTAATCAATGAGCTTTCAGCGAAGGGTGCAAATGTAATTTTCCAAGATGCACATGTTTCAGGACATGCTTGTCAGGAGGAATTAAAATTAATCTACTCTTTAGTGAAACCAAAATATGCAATTCCAGTACATGGAGAGTATAGACATTTAAAAGCCAATGCAGCAATTGCACATGCACTTGGTATTCCAAAGGAAAATATTTTTATTATCCAAAGTGGAGATGTTATTGAGCTAAGTGATAAGGAAGCAAAAGTTGTAGATAAAGTTCATACAGGAACAATTCTTGTAGATGGATTAGGTGTTGGAGATGTCGGCAATATTGTACTTCGTGATAGACAGCATCTTGCAGAAGATGGTATCTTGATTGTAGTATTAACCTTAGAAAAGGGGACAAATCGCTTACTTGCTGGTCCAGACATTGTATCTAGAGGATTTGTATATGTACGAGAATCAGAAGGGTTGATGGAAGAAGCAAGAAGGGTTGTAACAGATAGTTTAGACAAGTGTTTGTCAGGTAGATATGTAGATTGGAATAAGATTAAGTTGACAATTCGAGATACAATGAATGATTTTATTTGGAAAAAGACGAAGAGAAGACCGATGATTATTCCAATTATTATGGATGTGGATGTGTAGGATATGATAGTAGATGAACGTATCGTAACATTCATCAATTCGTTAGAAACACAGAATAGTGAAATATTAGAAACAATTGAACAGGAGGCTTTGGAGTCCTTTGTACCAATTATACGAAAGGAGATGCAAAGCTTCTTAAAGGTTCTATTGATGATTCAAAAACCTATGTGCATCCTCGAAGTGGGGACCGCAGTAGGTTTCTCTGCGTTATTGATGAGTGAAGCGGCACCTAAGGGGTGTAAGATTACTACAATTGAAAATTATGAAAAGAGAATTCCAATTGCCCGAGAAAATTTTAAACGGGCAGGAAGAGAAGAGCAGATTACCCTAATTGAGGGGGATGCAATGCAGGTCTTAAAAGAACAACAAGGATGTTATGATTTTATTTTTATGGATGCTGCAAAAGCACAGTATATACATTACTTGCCAGAGGTAGTACGTCTATTAAAATCAGGTGGGACGCTAGTTACAGATAATGTATTGCAAGATGGAGATATTATAGAATCACGCTATGCAGTGGAGCGTAGAAATCGAACCATTCATTCAAGAATGCGAGAATATTTATATGAATTAAAGCATCATACAGAGTTGGTAACATCCATCATTCCTTTGGGAGATGGAGTAGCAGTAAGTGTGAAGAAATAGAAAGGAGATAGGGATGGCAAGATATCCTGAACTATTAATTCCAGCAAGTAGTTTGGAAGTTTTAAAGACAGCGGTTATTTTTGGTGCAGATGCTGTATATATAGGCGGAGAGGCATTTGGTCTTCGTGCAAAGGCAAAGAACTTTTCAATGGAAGAGATGAAAGAAGGAATTAAGTTTGCACACGAACATGATGTCAAAGTATATGTTACTGCAAATATTTTAGCACATAATTATGATTTAGAAGGGGTTAGAGAGTATTTTGAAGAATTAAAAGAAATCAAACCAGATGCATTGATTATTGCAGATCCAGGAGTGTTTGAAATTGCAAAAGAAGTGTGTCCAGAAATAGAAAGACATATTAGTACACAGGCAAATAATACGAACTATGGAACCTATAATTTTTGGTATCGTCAAGGTGCAAGTCGTGTAGTATCTGCAAGAGAACTTTCTTTGGAGGAAATCAAAGAATTGCGAGCAAATATTCCACAGGATTTGGAGATAGAAACCTTTATCCACGGAGCCATGTGTATGGCATATTCAGGAAGATGTTTATTAAGCAATTATTTTACAGGACGAGATGCCAATAGAGGTGCTTGTACGCATCCATGTAGATGGAAATATGCCGTTGTAGAAGAAAAGCGTCCAGGAGAATATATGCCTGTATATGAAAATGAGAGAGGAACCTATATATTTAACTCCAAGGATTTATGTATGATAGAACATATTCCAGAGCTATTAGATGCAGGAATTGACAGTTTGAAAATAGAAGGGCGAATGAAGACTGCTCTTTATGTTGCTACTGTGGCAAGAACCTATCGAAAGGCTATTGATGATTATCAGAAAGACCCAGAATTGTATAGAAAGAATATGCCATGGTATTTGGAACAAATATCAAATTGTACATATCGTCAATTTACAACAGGGTTCTTCTTTGGAAGACCAGATGAGAATACGCAAATTTATGATAGCAATACGTATGTAAAGGAATATACATATTTGGGCATTGTAGGAGAAGTAAAGGATGGGTTGTGTAAGATAGAACAACGTAATAAGTTTTCGGTAGGAGAACGCATCGAGATTATGAAGCCAAATGGTGATAATGTTGAAGTTCTTGTAAAGCGAATTCTTAACGAAGAAGGTGAGGAGCAGGAAAGTGCCCCTCATTCCAAGCAAATCCTTTATGTGGAACTGGACGGACAAGCTGACAAATATGATATTTTAAGAAGAGCAGAAAAAGGGACGTAATTTTTCGACAGCACTTTTTTCAATTCTAGATACATAGGAACGAGAGATACTCAATTGATGAGCAATCTCTCGTTGTGTGTATTCTTCCTGCCCATAAAGCCCATATCTCATTTTTAAAACCAGACGTTCTCTTGGAGATAATTCATGTTCCATTTTTGTGTAGAGTTTCTTTATATTTTCTTTTAAATCAACTTTATCTGAAACATCATCCTCATCTGTTTCTATAATATCATAAAGTTTGATTTCATTGCCTTCTTTATCAGTACCAATAGGTTCATAAAGAGAAATTTCCTTAGATACTTTTTTCTTTGCACGCAAGTGCATTAGAATTTCATTATCAATACATCTTGAAGCATATGCAGCAAGTCGATTCCCCTTTTCAGAATTAAATGTCATAATAGCTTTGATTAGCCCAATAGTTCCAATGGAAATCAAATCTTCAGGGTCATCATTTACAGATTGATACTTTTTGATGACATGGGCAACAAGTCGTAAATTTCTTTCAATAAGAATATGTTTTGCCTGGAGATCCCCCTCCGTATATCGTTGCATGTAATATTTCTCTTCATCAGGCGTAAGTGGATTCGGAAAAGATTTCAAGACAGCACCTCAAAGCATATTTAATATAGTTTATGTGTTGTATAGAAAATTGTGCTTTTCCATTGAAAAAGAAATTGACAATTTATAAGAGAAAAGCTATAGTAAAATTACTTATCAAAGATACAGTCTATTTTTTCGGGTCATTTCGACCAAATTTTCAAATTTTATTCGTAAAGTGGTGTAATTTAAAGAGGAACAGGCTTCTATGGAAAGGGGCTATATTATGAGTGTAGGTACGGTTTTATCAGCAGCAATTATAGGGATGCGTGTGGAATTTATTCGAGTGGAAGCTGATGTAAGTGGTGGACTTCCAGGATTTCACATGGTAGGGTATTTGTCTTCAGAGGTAAAAGAGGCATCTGAACGAGTGAAAACAGCGATAAAAAATTCCAAGATAGAATTTCCAGCTAAAAAAGTTGTTATTAACTTATCCCCTGCGCATGTTAGAAAGCGAGGAGCATCTTTTGACCTCCCAATTGCCGTAGCTGTTTTATTGGCATTAGGGCAAGTAGGAGGGCGAAAGTATTCTGATACAGTGTTTATAGGAGAATTAGGGTTGGATGGAAGTATTAAAAAAGTGCATGGTGTACTTCCAATTCTAATAGAAGCAAAAAAGTCGGGAGTGAAAACTTGTATTATCCCAAAAGGAAATGAAGCAGAAGGTGTTTTGGTAGAGGACATTGAGGTACTAACAGCATCCAACTTGTGGGAAGTGTATGCCTATTTAACAGGTGAAAAAACTTTGAATCAGGCAGTGCAAAGGAAAAATTTAAATAATAGTACAAAACAAAGTAAGGTGGATTTTTCGGAAATACAAGGTCAGGTCTTTTTAAAAAGAGCGGCAGAAGTTGCTGTAGCAGGAGGACATAATTTGCTTTTGATTGGACCACCAGGAAGTGGGAAATCTATGGCAGCACAAAGAATTCCTACCATACTGCCATCATTAACAAAGGAAGAAAGTATAGAAATTACAAAAATATATAGTATCTTAGGAATGCTTGAGGAAACACATCCATTGATTTTAAATCGTCCATTTCGGAGCGTACATCATACAGCAACAAGGACGGCGTTAACAGGCGGAGGGAACATACCAACTCCAGGAGAAATTAGTTTATCACATGGAGGAGTTTTGTTTTTAGATGAGTTATCTGAATTTTCAAAAAGTGTTTTAGAGGTATTGAGAGAACCTTTGGAAGAACAGCAAATACGGATTTCACGTTCCCATGGAAGCTATCTCTTTCCTGCTGATTTTATGCTTGTGGCTGCTATGAATCCATGTTTATGTGGATATTATCCTGATATCAATAAATGTACATGCTCCACAGGACAAATTCAAAATTATTTAGGTAAAATTAGTCAGCCATTTTTAGATCGTATGGATATCTGTGTAGAGGTTCCACAAGTGGAGTATGAAAGCTTGCAGCAAAAAAGAGAGGAGGAGTCTTCCAAAGAAATTCGAAAAAGAGTATGTCAGGCTAGGGAAATACAAAGAAAACGATATAAAGGTGAGAATTATGTTGTAAATGCAAGAGTAGATTTAAAAAAGTTGGAAAGCTGTATTCATCTAGGAGAACAGGAAGAAAAGCTGATGAAGCAGGCATTTACTTCTTTACATTTCACTGCAAGAACCTATACAAAAGTATTACGTGTAGCAAGAACAATTGCAGATTTGGATGCTTGTGAAGAAATAAAAACGAAACATTTAAGAGAAGCGATTAGTTATCGAAGCATTGATAAAAAATATTGGGGGAAGTAAATTGGATATGAAATATGAGAATTGGTTTGCCTCTATTGGAACTTTAGGAAATCGTAAGAAAATACAGCTAAAGGAGTATATGAAAACAGCAAAGAGGCTCTATTATATAGAAGAAACACGATTAAAAGAGATTCCATTTTTGACAGAGAGGGAACGAGAGGGGATTCTATTTGCAAAAAGAGAATATGAGGTAGAGCGTAATTTTGAAAAACTTTGTCAGTCGAAAATAAGAATAATTGCATGGGGAGATAAAGAGTATCCAAAGCGACTTCTAGATATTTTAGACCCACCATATGCTATATATGTAAAAGGACAAGTCCCAATGGAAACAATGCCAACAGCTGCTATTGTAGGTGCTAGAAGGTGTACAGCCTACGGAGAGAAGTATGCAAGAGAATTTGGGGAAATACTAGGAAAACATGGTATACAGGTTATAAGTGGACTTGCAAGAGGGGTAGATGGTTCCTCTCATAGAGGAGCCTTGTTTGGGAATGGGAAAACTTTTGCTGTATTAGGGTGTGGGGTAGATATCTGTTATCCTAGGGAACACATTGGGTTATACATGGATATCATAGAACGAGGTGGGGGAATTCTTTCAGAATTGCCACCAGGTTCACAACCTTTACCGTATCATTTTCCAAAAAGGAATCGAATTATTAGTGGTCTTTCAGATATTGTATTAGTAATAGAGGCACGAAAGAAAAGTGGTTCATTGATAACTGCAGATTTAGCCTTAGAACAAGGAAAGGATGTTTATGCACTTCCAGGACCTATCCATAGTACACTGAGTCAAGGGTGTAATCACTTGATTGCACAAGGAGCAGGGATATTATTAAGCCCAGAATTTTTATTAGAGGAGCTAAGTATATCCAAAGGAAATATATATACAAGTAGTAATGAAAATTTGCATAAAAATGAAAAAATGCTTGAAAGAAATGCAAAGATAGTGTATAGTTGTGTCGGTTTCTATCCAAAAAGTATCAGTCAATTAATGGAAGAAACGAAGTATGCACCAGAAGAGCTTCTTGACCTTTTGGTTTCATTAGAATTACAAGGATATATAAAGGAAATATCAAAGAATTATTATATAAAAGTATAAGAATAATGGAGGAAAGCATTCAATGGCACATTATTTGGTAATCGTGGAGTCACCGACAAAGGTAAAGACAATCAAAAAATTCCTTGGGAAAAATTATACTGTTGCAGCATCAAATGGGCATGTCAGAGATTTACCAAAAAGCCAGTTGGGGATTGATGTGGAGCATGATTATGAGCCGAAGTATATTACAATACGAGGCAAAGGGGAAATTTTAGCAAATTTAAGAAAAGAGGCTAAGAAAGCAGATAAAGTATATTTAGCAACTGACCCCGACCGTGAGGGGGAAGCAATTTCTTGGCACTTAGCAGCAGCACTGAAGTTAGATCAAGGTAAGATGCAAAGGATTACCTTTAATGAAATTACAAAGAATGCTGTCAAAGCATCTTTAAAATCACCTAGGGATATTGATATGAATTTGGTAGATGCACAGCAGGCAAGGCGTGTACTAGATCGAATGGTAGGGTATCGTATCAGTCCCTTGCTTTGGGCAAAGGTAAAAAGAGGATTAAGTGCAGGTAGAGTACAGTCTGTCGCATTAAGAATCATTGCAGACAGGGAAGAAGAAATCAATGCATTTATTCCAAAAGAATATTGGACTTTAGATGTGATTTTGAAAGTAAAAGGAGAAAAGCGACCTTTAACAGCAAAGTTTTATGGAACACAAAATGAGAAGCTGACCATCGAATCAAAAGAAGAGTTAGATAAAATTTTGCAAAAAGTTGAAAAAGAAGAATTTGTTATTACAGATGTTAAAAAAGGAGAGCGTCTTAGAAAGCCACCACTTCCATTTACTACAAGTACACTACAGCAAGAGGCAGCGAAAGTCCTAAATTTTGGAACACAAAAAACGATGCGAATTGCACAGCAGCTATATGAAGGTGTAGATATAAAAGGAAGCGGAACGGTTGGTATTATTACGTACCTTCGTACAGATTCTACAAGAATTTCTGAAGAAGCAGATGCAAATGCGAGAGAGTATATTGCACAAACATATGGAAAAGACTTCGTTGCGTTTCAGGAACAAATGAAGAAAACGGAAAAGAAGATTCAGGATGCACATGAAGCCATTCGTCCAACAGACATTTCACGGACACCAGCGTCTTTGAAGGATTCGCTTTCAAGAGATCAATTTCGTTTATACCAATTGATATGGAAGCGATTTACAGCAAGTAGAATGCAGCCAGCGAAATACGAAACAACTTCTGTGAAAATAGGTGCAGGAGATTATCGGTTTAATGTAGCTACTTCTAAGGTAGTATTTGAGGGATTTCGCTGTGTGTATACAGAATCAGATGAAGAAAAAGAAACAAGCAATGTGCTGGTAAATGGCTTAAGTACAGATTCTGTTTTGACAAAAGAATCATTTGAAACAAAACAGCATTTTACACAGCCCCCATCACATTATACAGAAGCGACACTTGTAAAGACTTTAGAGGAGTTAGGAATTGGGCGACCAAGTACCTATGCACCAACAATATCTACAATTTTGGGACGACGTTATATAGTAAAAGAGGCTAAGAATCTTTATATTACGGAGATTGGAGAAGTAGTCAATAATATTATGAAGCAATCATTCCCAAGTATTGTTGATGTGAATTTTACAGCCAATATGGAAGGGCTTCTTGATATGGTAGAAGAAGGGAAGATTGGCTGGAAGAATGTAATAGAAA
The DNA here is from genome assembly GCA_018883985.1 of Candidatus Ruminococcus intestinipullorum. Classification (GTDB taxonomy): domain Bacteria; phylum Bacillota; class Clostridia; order Lachnospirales; family Lachnospiraceae; genus Mediterraneibacter; species Mediterraneibacter intestinipullorum_A. The sequence continues at coordinate 22,801 of JAHLFA010000048.1, forward strand.
ATTTTTATCCAGATTTAGACGAGGCAGTAAATATTGCAGAAAAAGAGCTTCAAAGTGTTAAAATTGAAGATGAAGTAACAGATGTTGTTTGTGAAGAATGTGGACGTAACATGGTAATTAAGTATGGACCACATGGAAAATTCTTGGCATGTCCAGGATTTCCTGAGTGTAGAAATACAAAACCATATTTGGAAAAAATAGGTGTTCCTTGCCCACTATGTGGAAAAGATGTAGTAATTCGCAAAACAAAAAAAGGAAGAAAATACTATGGATGTGAAAATAATCCTGAATGTGAATTTATGTCTTGGCAAAAGCCTTCCACAGAAAGCTGTCCACAATGTGGAAAATATATGGTGGAAAAAGGGAATAAATTAGTTTGTTCAGATGAACAATGTGGATATGTTCGAAATTTAAAAACTAATGATGAAAAATAAGTAAATTTCATTGAAAACTCAACAGTTGTGTGATAACATGAAGTTGTCTATGAAATCGTAACGAGTTGTATATACAATATAGTCTGGAGGAAACGGATGGGCGTACAGTTATTGGATAAGACAAGAAAAATAAATAAACTATTACACAATAATAGTTCTAGTAAAGTAGTTTTCAATGATATTTGTGCAGTACTGACAGAAATCTTGAATTCCAATGTGCTAGTAGTCAGTAAAAAAGGAAAGATTTTAGGAGTTGGAAAAAGTTCCCACGTAGATAATATTGACGAATTAATTGTGGAAACTGTGGGAGCTTATATTGATGAGATGTTGAATGAAAGACTTCTTAGCATTTTATCAACGAAAGAGAATGTCAATTTAGAAACTTTAGGATTTTCACCAGATAAGGTTTCCTGCTATCAGGCGATTATTGTACCGATTGATATTGCAGGAGAGCGATTAGGAAGTTTGTTCATTTATAAGCAGAATGAAAGTTACTCAATTGATGATATTATATTGAGTGAATACGGCACTGCAGTTGTAGGATTGGAGATGCTTCGTTCTGTGAATGAGGAGAGTGCTGAGGAAACAAGAAAAGAACACATTGTACAGTCAGCGATTGGAACACTTTCTTTTTCAGAATTAGAGGCAATTATTCACATTTTTGAAGAGCTAGAGGGTACAGAAGGAATTCTTGTAGCAAGTAAGGTAGCAGATCGTGTTGGTATTACAAGATCTGTGATTGTCAATGCCCTACGTAAGTTTGAAAGTGCAGGAGTAATTGAATCTCGTTCGTCTGGTATGAAAGGCACATACATCAAAGTATTGAATGATTATGTATTTACAGAGTTAGAAAAGATAAAAAAAGAAAGGCTATAAGCCATGCAGCATGGGGAGGGTATCAGGAATCTGATGCCCTTTCTATATAGGATTCAACAAAGGGAGAGATGGCAATGTATGAAGGAAATATCGTAAATCTACAAATGGAAAAAATTATTGCAGCAGATGAAATTTTTGATGATAAAACACACCATTGTCAAGTTTTTAAGTATGAGATAGAGGATGATGACATATATTTACAGTTAAAGGAGGAAGATTTAAAAGCAATTTCTTTGAATGCAAAATATCGATGTTATATTCTATCAAAAACAGAAACGTTATTATGTATGGGAGTAGTAAAAGAAAGATATCAGTGTGAACATGGCAATATGCTAAAGTTCCACATTCAAAATGGGTTCTATTCGACTCCAGAAATAAATGAATCTATAAATAGAAAATAAAGTATTTATAAAATTTGGAAACAATGTTGACAAATAGAAAACAGAGTGATATTTTATATGCATGAGGGTTAGCACTCGATAGAAAAGAGTGCTAATAGTATTGGAAATAAGGAGGAATTACAATGAAATTAGTACCATTAGGGGATAAAATCGTATTAAAGCAACTAGAAGCAGAAGAAACAACAAAGTCAGGGATTGTCTTACCAGGTCAGGCAAAAGAAAAGCCACAACAAGCTGAAGTAGTTGCAGTAGGACCAGGGGGAATGGTAGATGGAAAAGAAGTTGTGATGCAGGTTTTAGTAGGTGATAAAGTAATTTACTCTAAATATGCAGGAACAGACGTAGAGTTAGACGGAGAAGAATATATCATTGTAAAACAGAATGATATTTTAGCAGTTGTAAAATAGAGATTGATAGAAAGATTCATTTGATTCGATAGCAAAATAGGAGCGTGAACAAATATGGCAAAAGAAATTAAATATGGTGCAGACGCAAGAGCTGCTTTGGAAAAAGGTGTAAATCAATTAGCAAATACAGTAAGAGTAACATTAGGACCAAAAGGAAGAAACGTAGTTTTAGATAAGTCTTTTGGAACACCACTTATTACAAATGATGGTGTAACAATTGCAAAAGAGATTGAATTAGAAGATGGATTTGAAAACATGGGTGCGCAGCTTATTCGTGAAGTTGCAGCTAAGACAAATGATGTAGCAGGTGATGGAACAACAACAGCGACAGTTCTAGCACAGGCTATGGTAAATGAAGGAATGAAGAACTTAGCAGCAGGAGCAAATCCAATTGTACTTCGTAAAGGTATGAAAAAAGCTACAGATGTAGCAGTAGAGGCAATTGCATCTATGAGCCGTCAGGTAACTGGAAAAGATCAGATTGCAAAAGTTGCAGCAGTATCTTCTGGTGATGAAGAAGTTGGAAACATGGTAGCAGATGCTATGGAAAAGGTTTCTAATGATGGAGTTATTACAATTGAAGAATCTAAAACTATGCAGACAGAATTAGATTTAGTAGAGGGTATGCAGTTCGATCGTGGATATATTTCTGCGTATATGGCTACAGATATGGAGAAGATGGAAGCAGTTTTAGATGATCCATATATTTTGATTACAGATAAAAAGATTTCCAATATCCAAGATATTCTTCCACTATTAGAGCAAGTGGTACAGTCAGGAGCAAGACTTTTGATTATTGCAGAAGATATTGAAGGCGAAGCCTTAACTACATTGATTGTAAATAAATTACGTGGAACATTTAATGTAGTAGCAGTAAAAGCTCCTGGTTATGGAGATAGAAGAAAAGAAATGTTAAAAGACATTGCAATTCTTACAGGCGGACAGGTAATTTCTGATGAATTGGGAATGGATTTAAAAGAAGCAACAATGGATATGCTTGGACGTGCAAAATCTGTAAAAGTACAGAAAGAAAACACAGTTATTGTAGATGGTTGTGGAGATAAGAGAGAAATCGAAGACCGTGTTGCACAGATTAAGATGCAGATTGAAGAAACTACATCTGAATTTGATAAAGAAAAGCTTCAAGAAAGACTTGCGAAACTTGCAGGTGGTGTTGCCGTTATTCGTGTAGGAGCAGCAACAGAAACAGAAATGAAAGAAGCAAAACTTCGTATGGAAGACGCATTGAATGCAACAAGAGCTGCAGTTGAAGAAGGTATTATTGCAGGTGGTGGTTCTGCATATATCCATGCATCAAAAGAAGTTGCAAAATTAGCAGAAACTTTAGAAGGTGATGAAAAGACTGGAGCTAGAATTATTTTAAGAGCATTAGAAGCACCATTGTTCCATATTGCAACAAATGCAGGATTAGAAGGAGCAGTTATTATTAATAAAGTAAGAGAGCAAGAACCAGGTATTGGATTTGATGCATATAAAGAAGAGTATGTAGATATGGTAGAAGCTGGAATCTTAGATCCAGCAAAAGTAACAAGAAGTGCACTTCAGAATGCGAACAGTGTAGCATCTACATTGTTGACAACAGAGTCTGTAGTTTCAACAATTAAAGAAGAAACACCAGTAATGCCAGGCGGAGCAGCAGGCGGAATGGGAATGATGTAATCAAAAGGAAGGGATTGTCCCTTCCTTTTCACTTATAAGTAAAACTTAATATATATGGTTAAAACAAATTATTATAAAAATAACATACAAAAAGGCAATGGTCTTGACAACCTTTCGGAATTTCTGTACCATAACAGATAATCTATCGAAGTACAAAACAGAGAAAGTGAGGATAATAGATCATGGGTAAAATAATCGGAGAAGGTATTACATTTGATGATGTGTTGTTAGTACCAGCATACTCTCAGGTGATTCCAAATCAGGTGGATTTGTCTACTCAACTAACAAAAAAAATAAAACTTAACATTCCAATGATGAGTGCAGGAATGGATACAGTAACAGAACATAGAATGGCAATTGCTATGGCACGTCAAGGTGGTATAGGAATTATCCATAAAAATATGACAATTGAACAACAAGCAGAAGAGGTAGATAAAGTAAAAAGATCAGAGAACGGAGTAATTACAGATCCATTTTACTTGTCACCAGAGCATACATTAGAAGATGCCAATAACTTGATGGCAAAATTCCGTATTTCAGGAGTGCCAATTACAGAAGGCAAAAAGTTAGTAGGGATTATAACAAACCGTGATTTAAAATTCGAAGAAGATTTCTCTAAGAAAATCAAAGAATCTATGACATCTGAGGGATTGATTACAGCGTTGGAGGGGACAACGTTAGAAGAGGCAAAGAAGATTCTTGCAAAAGCTAGAAAAGAAAAGTTGCCTATCGTAGACAAGGATGGAAACTTAAAGGGATTGATTACAATTAAGGATATTGAAAAGCAAATTAAATATCCATTGTCAGCGAAAGATAGCCAGGGCAGATTGCTCTGTGGAGCAGCGATTGGAATTACTGCTAATTGCCTAGAACGTGTAGATGCACTTGTGAAATCTCACGTAGATGTTATCGTTATGGATTCAGCACATGGTCATTCTGAAAATGTATTGCGTACCGTACGTATGGTAAAGGAAAAATATCCAGATTTACAAGTAATCGCAGGAAATGTAGCAACAGGAGCAGCTACAAAAGCGTTGATAGAAGCTGGTGTAGATGCAGTAAAAGTAGGAATTGGACCAGGATCTATTTGTACAACTCGTGTTGTAGCAGGTATTGGAGTTCCTCAGATTACAGCTGTTATGGATTGCTATGAAGTGGCGAAAGAATATGGAATTCCAGTAATTGCGGATGGTGGAATCAAATATTCTGGAGATATGACAAAGGCAATTGCAGCAGGAGCGAATGTATGTATGATGGGAAGTATTTTCGCAGGATGTGATGAAAGTCCAGGAACATTTGAGTTATATCAAGGTAGAAAATACAAAGTTTATCGAGGCATGGGTTCTATCTCTGCTATGGAAAATGGAAGCAAGGATCGTTATTTCCAAGCAGATGCTAAGAAACTTGTTCCAGAGGGAGTTGAAGGTCGTGTAGCATATAAAGGAACTGTAGAAGATACCGTTTTCCAATTGATGGGTGGACTGCGTGCAGGTATGGGATATTGCGGAACTCCTACAATTGAAGACTTAAAATCAAATGGACAATTCGTTAAGATTTCAGCAGCATCTTTGAAAGAGAGTCATCCTCATGACATTCATATTACAAAAGAAGCACCAAACTATAGTGTAGATGAATAAAGGTTTTAAAGAAGTACCGAGACATATGTGGAAGTGTCACGGTACTTCTTTTCAAAAATAGGAGAGAAGGATGGCTCGATTAAAAAAACAAAATAGAAAAAGAAGATTTCAAAAATGGTTAATCCTCCTTCTTATAGGAGTGATTGTACTTAGTTTTTATATGATATTTAAAAATAGGCATTATGTAGATGCCTCCAAACCAGAGATAGATGTACAGCTTTTAGATATTAATGAATATTCTAGGCCAGGAATTCAAACCAATGGAATTCATGGTATTGTCATACATTATACAGCTAATCCTGGAAGCTCTGCACAGGCAAACAGGGATTACTTTCAAGGATTAAAAGATAGTCAGGAAACATCAGCAAGCAGTAACTTTGTTGTAGGACTAGAGGGAGAAATTATACAATGTGTTCCAACTTGGGAGGTAGCATATGCATCCAACGAAAGGAACAATGATACAATCTCTATTGAATGTTGTCATCCAGATGAAAGTGGGAAATTTACAAAAGATACTTATTGGTCAACTGTGCAGCTTACTGCATGGTTATGTAAAAAGTATGATTTAGATGAAACGTGTGTCATTCGCCATTACGATGTAACGGGGAAAAATTGTCCAAAATATTTTGTGGAAAATGAAGAAGCGTGGGAACAATTTCGTCAAGATGTGAAAGAGGCTTTGACAAAAGGCTAAGAGGCTTGATATAATAAGACAATTATGGTAGGAAAGAGGGGAATACAAATGAATGATTTGGAACTTTATAGAGAACAGCTGGCATTGTGTGATGATAAAATCATAGATGCTTTGATGGAAAGATATGCGATTGTCGAACAGATTATGGCATATAAGGAAGAATATGGAATGGCAATTTTACAGCCAGCACAGGAGGCTAAGCAAGAACGCAGATGGAAAGAGCGTATGAACTCACATCGGCATCAAGATGAAATTTATAACGTATTTCAAAGGATTGTCAGAAATAGTAAGCGAATACAAGCAAGAAAATTGTTTTCGTATAATATTGTCTTAATTGGATTTATGGGGTCAGGAAAGACAACAATTTCTGATTATTTAAGTACAACTTTAGCCATGAATATTGTAGAAATGGATCAAGTAATTGCTGAGAGAGAAGAAATGAGCATTCCAGATATTTTTTCTACCTATGGGGAAGATTATTTTCGTGACAAGGAAACAAAACTTTTAATGGAGCTACAGAAATCTAGAGATACCATTATTTCTTGTGGTGGAGGGGTTGTTCTACGAGAAGAAAATGTACAAGAAATGAAAAAGAACGGCAGAGTAGTGTTGCTGACAGCAAGTCCTCAAACGGTGTATGATAGGGTGAAGGATAATAATGATCGCCCAATATTAGCTCAAAATAAGAATGTAGAGTTCATTGCAGATCTTATGGAAAAGCGTAGAGAGAAGTATGAGGCAGCAGCAGATGTTGTGGTTCAAACAGATGGTAAGAGTGTACTAGAAATTTGCGAAGAGCTAATAAAAAAATTATTGGAAATGGATGAGTCATAATGTTTAAGCAGTTTTTCCCAGATGATTATCAGTCATCTACATATAAAATTCCTTTTGAGCAGTTATATCAGGATGGGTATAGAGGGATTATCTTTGATATAGATAACACCCTAGTGCCACATGGTGCTCCAGCAGACAAGCGAGCAAAGGAGCTGTTTGAAATGCTAAGGAAAATAGGATTTTCTTCTTGCTTATTATCAAATAATCAAGAAAAAAGAGTAAATTTATTTAACAAAGAAATTCAAACTTTTGCTATATATGATGCACATAAGCCATCGATTAAGAATTATAAGAAAGCAATGGAATTGATGGGAACCAATAAAAACAATACAATTTTTATTGGTGACCAGCTTTTTACAGATGTTTGGGGAGCCAAGAGGGCAGGGATTAGAAATATTCTCGTACAACCTATACATCCAAAGGAGGAAATTCAGATTGTTTTTAAGCGATATTTAGAGAAAATTGTGCTTCATTTTTATAAAAAGCAGTTGAAAATCCGTTAAAATTATTATAGAATTATAAGAAGTTGCATAAGGCAAGCGTATATAAGACGCATTTGAAGGAGGATTATAGATGATTTCAGCAGGAGATTTTAAGAATGGTATAACTGTAGAAATTGATGGAAATATCTATCAGATTTTAGAGTTCCAGCACGTAAAACCAGGAAAAGGTGCAGCGTTTGTTAGAACAAAATTAAAGAACATTATCAGTGGGGGAGTTGTTGAGAAAACATTTAGACCAACTGAAAAATTCCCTAAAGCACATATTGATAGAAAAGATATGCAATACCTATACAGAGATGGAGATTTATTTAACTTCATGGATATGGAAACATATGACCAGATTGCATTGAATCAAGATGTAGTAGGAGATTCTTTGAAATTTGTAAAAGAGAACGAAGTAGTAAAAATCTGTTCTCACAATGGAAATGTATTTTCTGTTGAGCCACCATTGTTTGTTGAATTGGCTATTACAGAAACAGAGCCTGGATTTAAAGGAGATACTGCTCAAGGCGCTACAAAGCCAGCTACTGTTGAAACAGGTGCTGTAGTTATGGTACCATTGTTTGTTGAGCAGGGAGATGTTTTGAAAATTGATACACGTACAGGAGAATATTTGTCACGTGTTTAATTTATAGGACGCTTCGGCGTCCTATTATCATTTTATAAAAAATTTCGATACTTTTTGTATTCTATTTATTGTATTTCATACACTACCAATTTATAATAATCACACATAATATCATTCAAAAAGTTCTATTATTTCACGTACGGTCGTACAGATTTTTCACAGATGAGCATACAAATTAAGAAAGGAATACAAAATGACATATCAAAAGTTAAAAGAGAGAGTAGTATTTCGTTTGGTTGGAGCAAAAGAGGAGGCAGAAATACTTAAAAACAGACCTTATATACAGTTTCTGGACTTATTTGTAGTGTTTCATTTTCTTCTTGATGTATCACAGGAGAGTATTGCCACCGTTCAAATCACAAATGAACATATGCAAAGATGGGGTGTTAATGCTGAGTTTTTATATCAAGCAGGGTTAGAGAACACATGCAAATTTTTTCCAGCAGAATTTACTTCTATGCAAGAGTTAATTGAGGAGATGGTAGGAAATGTAGGGGAAGAAAGAGGAGAGATGTATGTTTTAACAAATGGAATGCGTCAGTATGGAGCAACTGTATTATTGTATCCGAATATATTAGATATGATAGGGGAGATTCTGCAAGACGATTATTACATGCTTCCAAGTAGTGTCCATGAGGTCATTATTCTTCCAAAGCAGCAAGGCATTCCTAAACCGATTATGGATACGATGGTACAAGAGATTAATGACACGTATCTAATCCCTAAGGAAACATTAAGTGACCATGCATATTTATTTGAAAGACAATGTGGAAAAATGAAAATTGATTTTTCTTAAACATTTGAGCGAAAACTTTACAAGAAAAGGAAAGTGTGTTAGGATATATCGTAAGAATATACGTCTGTAGCTCAGTGGATAGAGCGATGCCCTCCGGAGGCATGTGCAGCGGTTCGACTCCGCTCAGACGTGTATCTTTAAAGAAAGATGTTAAGTGGTTTGAACTCGTTCAAACCACTTTTTTGTTATACAAGATTTAATTTTTTGTCCATGATATGATATGTAATAAATAGCCCAATACAACTAAAAATTAAGGTAAATATACTAATCTCAGGTAAGGTACGTAATAGGTATTCCTTTGTGGTAATAGAGGCATTTACCGTTAATAGCATATTATGTTTAAAGGAGATGATGACACATAGTATTTGAATCACCATATAAATAACAAAACATGTAATGACAGAACAAAGAATACGATGCTCTGGGAATAACTGTCCAATGGCAACTGAAGTATAAAATATACTGATAGTTGCAAGAAGTCCAAAGAAAGAAGTTAGAATGCAAATCCAAAATAAATGTGATATAGGCATTCCTAAAGTAGATTCTAGTTCTGGGGAAATCTTTTCATAAGCTGCTAAAACATTATTGCCACTAAGTAAAATCCAAGAGCAAAAAAGGATAATTACATTATCTAATACATACCAAATAGTGGCAGAGAGAATCTTCGCCCAAAAGTGTTGTGCGCTAGAAACAGGAAGTGTCCATGTAATATATCCCTCATTAGAGAATAGATTTTTATAAAACCGCACAGTGTAAATCGCTGTTGTTCCAAAGGAAACTGCAGAAAAAAGGATACTCAAAAAAACTACTAAAAATACTAATTTTAAAATTATGGCATCTGTTAGGGTAGAGAAATCGATAGGATTTATGAAGAAAAATCGTATTACTACACAGGAAATCAAAGCCATAACATGTAGGAGTGTAAAAATTTTAATTCCGTATTTTATATCATATTTTATCAACTTTCCTAACATTGAAACACCTCCTTGAATAATGCATTCACAGACTTTTGATAGGTAGTGCGAATATCATCTATGGCAGCATCTAGAGTAATTTGTCCGTTTGAAAGAAATATAACACGATCTAAAATCGTTTCCACACTTGAAATCAGATGGGTGGAAATTAAAATAGTTGCATCTTCATTATAGTTTGCAAGTATGGAGCGTAAAATATAATCTCTAGTAGCTGGGTCTACTCCACCAATTGGTTCATCTAAGAGATATAATTGTGCTTTTCGGCTCATGACTAGAATCAATTGTACCTTTTCCTTTGTCCCCTTTGAAAGAGTTTTTAACCGTACTTTAGAGTCAATACCTAAATCCTTGAGCATATGCAATGCACAGTCTGTATCAAAATCAGAATAAAAATCATGAAAATATGTAATCAATTCTGAAATTTTCATATTTTCATTGATACATTCTTTTTCAGGAAGATAGGATATAATACGCTTTGTAGTAGAGCTAGGTGGGACTCCATTTATGAGAATGGTTCCAGATGTTGGAGTGGAAAGTCCGTTAATTAACTTCATTAAAGTAGTCTTTCCACTTCCACTAGGTCCTAAAAGCCCTACAATTTCTCCTTTTTTTAGAGTGAAATCCAAGTTATACAACGCATAGGATTGATGAAATTTTTTTGTAAGTCCCTGACATTTTAACAGTTCTTCCATGTAGAATCTCCTTTCAGAGCTTGTTGCACGAGTTCTGTAATCTCTTTTTCATGAAAACCAAGCTGCTTCATATTTTCAATAAAAAGTTGCGTATGTTCTGTGGCGAGTGTAACCTTTAAATTTTCTAAAACAGCAACATCCTTTGTGATAAAGCGACCACTGGTTCTTTGTGCGTACACTAATCCGTTGCGTTCTAGTTCAGAGAGAGCTTTTTGCATTGTATTTGGATTTACCGAAGCTTCTAATGCAAGTTCACGAACAGATGGTAGTTTATCTCCAGGCTGATAGACGCCAGAGATGATATCCTTTTGAATACGTTCCATTAGTTGAAGATAAATAGGACGTTCATTATCTAATTCCCATGGCATTTTCTCACCTCAATTCTAAACTCCTATATTGTATTAAATAGATAATACAATTGTATAATGAAGTCGGGGGTATCGTCAAGGTTTAGGATTCGTTTTCAGAAAGAATCTGCTCTATAATATTGTCATTAAAAGTTTTCGATTTTAACATAGCAATTTCATGTTTGTAAGGGGCGTATGATTTTTTCTCCTTTGTAAGGGATGGAATATAAGGCGTTTCTAAAATTTTAGGAACATTTTCAAAATCAGGAAAATGTACAATATAATTTAAAGCATCAAAACCAATGGTTCCAAACCCAAGATTTGCATGTCTGTCTTTTGCAGCACCAGGTACATTTTTACTATCATTGATGTGAAAGACAGCGATTTGTTCCTTTCCAAGAATGCGGTCAAATTCATCAATTACATCATCAAAATGATGGATAATATCATAGCCACTATCACTGGTATGACAAGTATCAAAGCAAACTCTAAGTTTGTCATTATACACAACTCCATCATAAATTCTTGCTAGTTCTTCAAAGGTACGACCGATTTCAGAACCTTTGCCTGCCATAGTTTCCAGTGCAATATTACATGCAGTATCCTTTGTGAGTACTTCGTTTAATCCCTTAATAATTTGCTGAATTCCTGCATCTACACCAGCGCCTACATGGGAGCCAGGGTGTAAAATCAATGTATGACTTTTGCATGCGACTGTGCGAGAAATTTCCTTTTCCAGAAATTCTACAGCTAGTTGGAAGGTTTCTGGTTTTGTAGAATTTCCGAGATTGATAATATAAGGGGCATGTACAACAATTTCTTCAATTCCATGTAGCTGCATGTAGTCCCATGCGGCGTCAATATTCAATTCTTGAATTTCTTTTCGGCGAGTGTTCTGTGGAGCACCAGTATAAAACATAAAAGTGTTAGCTCCGTATGATACGGCTTCTTTGGCAGAGCCTAAAAGCATCTCTTTTCCACTCATTCCAACGTGAGAACCTAGTTTCATAATATAGAATCCTTTCTTTATTTATCTTAATATATTTTGCAAATGCATTGTAATAGAATTGCTTGCCGTAGAGCATTATACATGATAGAATAGCAAAATGAAAGTAAAATAGAACGGAGAGTGGAACGAAAGTGAAGACATTGTTGGAACTGATTACGATAGAAGTAAAATCTGCATTTCAGGAAGCAGGGTATGACAAAGAGTATGCAAAGGTGACATTGTCTAATAGACCAGACTTATGTGAATACCAATGTAATGGAGCTATGGCAGCAGCAAAAACTTATAAAAAGGCTCCAATTATGATAGCAAATGATGTAGTATCTAAGCTGCAAGATTGTTCTTGCTTTGAAGTAGTAGAGGCTGTCAATCCTGGATTTATTAACATAAAAGTCAATCCAGCTTTTGTATCAAACTATTTAAATCAGATGCAGGCAGACGATAAGTTAGGAGTAGAAAAAGCAAAAGAGCCAAAGACAATTCTTGTAGATTACGGCGGACCAAATGTAGCAAAACCACTTCATGTAGGGCATTTGCGTTCTGCAATTATTGGAGAAAGTGTGAAGAGAATTCTTCGCTTTAAGGGACATAAGGTAATTGGAGATATCCACTTGGGAGATTGGGGATATCAGATGGGGCTTATTATTACAGAACTAGAAAAGCGTCAGCCAGACCTTGTATATTTTGACGAAAATTTTGAAGGGGAGTACCCTAAGGAAGCTCCATTTACGATTGGTGAATTAGAAGAGATTTATCCAACAGCAAGTGCTTATGCAAAGGAACACGAAGAGTATAGAGAAAAGGCATTGCAAGCAACATTTTTATTGCAGAATGGACGTAGAGGATATCGTGCAATATGGAAGCATATTATGGATGTATCTGTGGCAGATTTGAAAAAGAATTACGAAAATCTAAACGTAGAGTTTGACCTTTGGAAAGGGGAAGCTGACGCACAGAAGTATATTCCTGATATGGTAGATATGTTAAAACGAGAGGGCTATGCGTATTATGACGAAGGTGCACTTGTAGTAGATGTAAAGGAAGAAACTGATAAAAAAGAAGTTCCACCATGTATGATATTAAAATCTGACGGGGCGGCATTGTATGATACAACAGATTTGGCAACTCTTGTAGAGCGAGAGGAATTATATCGTCCTGACGAAGTTGTATATGTGGTAGATAAGCGTCAAGAGTTACATTTTGTACAGGTATTTCGTTGTGCAAGAAAGACAGGAATCGTTCGACCAGAAACAGCCTTAGAATTTTTAGGATTTGGTACGGTAAATGGAAAGGATGGAAAGCCATTTAAAACAAGAGAAGGCGGAATTATGCGATTGGAAAGCCTAATCTCTGAAATTAACGATGAAATGTACAAGAAAATTATAGAAAATCGTACAGTTTCCGAGGAGGAAGCTAGAAACACAGCACAGATTGTAGGTCTTGCAGCAATTAAGTATGGAGATTTATCCAATCAAGCATCCAAGGATTATATTTTTGACGTAGATCGATTTACATCCTTTGAGGGAAATACAGGACCATATATTTTGTATACAATTGTACGTATTAAATCAATTTTGAGTAAATATCAAGAAGAACATAACATTTGTGATTTGGAAATTCAGGATGCGCAAAGTGAATACGAAAAGGCATTGATGCTTGAAACAGCAAAATTTAATGACGTTATGGATACAGTGTATGCAGAGAAAGCACCTCACAAATTGTGTGCATACATTTATGATTTAGCCAATGCATTTAATAAATTCTATCATGATACAAAGATTCTATCAGAAGAAAATGAAAAGAAAAAGCAAGGCTATATTGCATTATTAAAACTAACAAAAGAAGTTTTGGAAGTATGTATTGATCTATTAGGGTTTGAGGCTCCAAAGAGGATGTAAACAGATGACAGAAAAATTATTTTATCAGGATAGTTACACACGTGATTTTCAGGCAGAGGTAATAGACTGTATAAAAGATGGAGAGTATTTCTACGTTGTTTTGAATCGTACAGCATTCTTTCCAGAGGGTGGTGGACAGTATGCTGATACAGGGTACTTAAACGATGTAGAAGTACTCGATGTACAGGAATCAGAGGGGGTTTTGTATCACAAAACGGAAAAACCTCTTGAAGTAGGTGAGCTGGTAAATGGAAAAATTGACTGGGATCTTCGTTTTATGAAAATGCAGCAGCACACAGGCGAGCATATCGTATCAGGATTGATTACAAAGCGTTTTGGCTATCAAAATGTAGGGTTTCACCTCGGTAGTGAGGACTGTACGATGGATTTTAATGGAGATATCACAAGAGAACAGCTAGAAGAAATTGAGTACAGTGCAAATAGAGCAGTTGCTCAAAATTTAGAAATACAAGTTCAATATCCTACAAAGGAAGAGTTAGAGAAGATTTCATTTCGAAGCAAGATTGAGATAGAGGGGCAGATTCGAATTGTTACCATACCACAATATGATGTATGTGCCTGCTGTGCTCCTCATGTAAAACGAACAGGAGAGATTGGACTTATAAAGCTAACAAACGTTCAGCGATATAAAGGCGGCGTTAGAATTACCATGTTGTGTGGATTTCGTGCGTTATCTGATTATAAGCAAAAGGCTGCTAGTACACGTAGTATTTCTGTCATGCTTTCTGCACCAGAGAATGAAATTGTGCAAGCTGTTTCCACGATGAAGGAAAATCTATCTGCTTGGAAGACTAAGGCTATACAGCTTCAAAGGGAAGTGTTGAAGTATCAGGTGGAACAAATCCCAAAAGAGGAGAATATCGTTGTATTTTTTGAAGACGAATTGGAAAATGAGGATGCAAGATATTTGATGAACATGGTTTTAGAAAAAGGCAAGTCCTTTTGTGCTGTTTTACGAAAGAAAGACTGCGAATGTTTCCAATATACAATGGGGAGTCAGTGTATAGATTTAAGAAGTTTTATTAAAGCTATGCATGAGGAATTTGAGGGCAGAGGCGGAGGAAAACCAGAAATGGTGCAAGGATCTGTAAACGGTAAAAAGGATGATTTAGAAAAGTGGATATTAGAGAAAGTGAGGCAGAATATTCATGAATAAAAAATAACAATCAAGCAGATTTTGGTATATTTGCGGCCCATTATTTTTATATTGGATTATTCAATTTATAGGACAGTTTATTGGAGAATTTATGGTAGTGCTTCCTCATATGGGAGAACTGATGGATTATGGTGAAATTACTACATCTATGACAACGGAGCAGATGTGGGAGTTTATGAATCGTAGTATGCAAAAAGTATACGAAATTTTGGTTCAGTATTCCCTTCCAATCTTAGCATTTGCCACAGTATGTACCCTTCCACTTTCTATTACATTGTTTTGCAAGGATAGAAAGGAAGAGAGCTGGAGTGTAGAAAATACAAAAGTGACGCCAAAGCTTTGGAAGTACGGACTTGTTGTAGTGTTAGGAATTGTATTTTCTCTTGGTATGAACTGTTTGATTACGATGATTGGTTTGGCATTTTTTGTTGAATCATTTAGTGGGGTTACCTCCACAATAGAGCCAAACATCCTTATGGAAGTAATATGTGCAGGAGTTTTGATTCCAATAGGGGAAGAGTTTATGTTTCGAGGTGTATTATTTAAACGTTATCGCAGGAGTAATACCTTTTTGTTAGCGGCAACATTATCTTCTCTTATTTATGGGCTTACACAAGGTAATATGATTCAATTTGCGTATGCATGTGTTTTTGGAGTATTCCTTTGTTATATCTATGAAAATGTAGGCACATTAAAGAGTACAATACTTTTTCATATAACAAGCAATTTATTTGGTGTGATATTGTCATATTCTAGTTTAGGAGGATGGCTCATTCAAGATCCAATTCGTATAGCAGCAGCTATAGTAATTTCAGTATTTGTCATATCTTCAATCTATGTGTTTGTTCAAAATATTGAAAATAAAAATAAAGGTGTGTAGGGAGATGTCCCAACACATCTTTTTTCGTTTAGATATTTTTAAGAATTTTATCGTTGACTTTCTCGTATGAGAACCATATAATGGGTGCATAAATCAGAATGTTCTAAAGATTCTAAAGCTGTTTATTACAGTGATTCATATTGCCGATTCAGGCAGAGTTTTCAGAGATATTTTTATGATAATAGTGGATATGTTTTAAACTTTTTTCAAGTTTAAATAAATGAATTTTTTTTAAGGAGGTGTTTCCAATATGACCTAAGGAAGAATAGAGAAGTGTATAGTTTGAAAACAGTAGATTATTGAATAATAGGAGGTCAAAAATGAAAGCATTTATGGAAGAGTATGGGGTTATTGTTGTAGCTGCGATTATTATTATGATTATTGTTGTAGCAGCTTCCCCAATTGGAGAAAGTATCAAAGATGGAATTATTGCAGCAGTAGAGAAGCTGACAACAGCTTTGGGAACAACGAAAGTGGTGTGAGATGAAAATCTCAAAAGAAGCATGGGGGTTGAAAGAAGAAAGTTTTGGACCCTTACTCCCTCTTGTAAGGGATAGTCAGATTACAGATATAAATTACAATGGAGCTGATGTTTGGGTAGAGCATTTAAAGTATGGAATCTATCGAGTACCCATTCAGTTAAGTTCAGAGTTTGTACATCAATTCAGTGTTCGAATTTCTAATGTGGTGAGTGAACAAATCAATAAGTTTCACAATGTTCTAGAAGCCGAAACGGACACTTTGCGAATCTCAATTATCCATCCTAGTGTGACGAATACTGGGTATTCCATTTCCATAAGAAAAACACCAGCAGTAATGCGACTAAATAGGGAAATGATGTTAAAAGATGGATATTGTTCTGAGGAAATTCTCACATTTTTAATTTCTTGTATGAAAGCAAAGCTCAATATGGTGTTTTGTGGAAGACCTGGTGCAGGCAAGACAGAATTATTAAAATTTCTTACGCAGTTTATCCCCAAAAATGAAAAAGTCATGACAATAGAAGATAATTTGGAAATACATTATAGGGAAATTAATCCAGGCTCCAATTGTGTAGAGTTAAAGGTGGATTCTGAATTTTTCACCTATACAAAAGCAATTAAGTCGGCACTTAGACAAAATCCACAGTGGGTACTTTTGTCGGAAGCAAGGTCTGTCGAGGTGAAATATTTGCTAGAGTGTTTTTCTACAGGATTGCATGGACTGACTACGTTACACACAGATGATACAAGAAAGATTCCAGATAGAATTCAAAATATGATGCAGGATACGTATTCGGCATCCAGATTGGAAAATGACATTTATAGCTTTTTGAATGTTGGAATCCTTTTAGGAAAGAAAGTGAAGGAAGATGGCAAAATACTACGCTTTATCGAACAAATTTGTTTGTTTGATAGAGTGGAAGAAAAAAATGAAAAATATTTAATTGTAGAAAATGGAGAAATTGTATCACGAGAGATTTCTCAAAACCTTATTAAAAAATTTAAATGGGCCAATATAGAGTATCCCTTGGGGAGGAGGATGTAAAATGTTGCGTTATTGGAATCCGAAACTTTTACATTTGGAAGTAGAACGATATGGATATCATTTTTCAGCAAGTTCTTACATGCGTTATCTTTGTTGTATATATCTTGGTATAGCAGGTTTTTCATTTGCTTTTCAACTCAAACTTCCGTACATTCTTTTCGTAATGGCAATCGCATCTATCTTTATACCAAAAGCATTTCTTCTTATGTATCAAAATTTGTATGAGGAGAAAAGGTTTGAAGATTTAGTAGCATATATGGAGCAAATTTTATACTCCTTTAAACGAAGAGCAAAGATTTTAACAGCACTTGAAGATACAAGTTTGCTTTTTCATGAAGAGGAAAGCTCTATTTATAGTGCAATTCAAAGAGCAATCCTACATATTCGTGGAGCACAGACTAATGGGGATATTTATGAAGAAGCATTTGCAATGATAGAGAACGAATATGGATGTAAGCGTCTTTACAAAGTGCATGATTTCCTAAGAAAGGTTGAACGCTTGGGAGGAATTTCTGACACTTCAATTGAAATTTTGCTGCAAGATCGTAAGCTTTGGATGGATCGAGTTTATGAAATGCAAAAAGAAAAGAAAAATATAAAAATAAAAATTACCATTGGAATTGGATTATCCTTTTTAATTTGTGCTATGAGTGTCTGGATGCTGCCAAAAGAATTTCGTATTACACAAAATGCAATATCTCAGATAATAACAGCATTTGTCATTATAGGAAACTTGTTGCTGTGGTATGTGGCACAAAAGAAATTATCAGGAAGTCTAGTTTTATCGGAAGAGGAAATGGATGAGCAGACAGCAGAAAAAAATCAAGCGATTTTAAATAAAGAAGACAACAGTCTTCAAAGAAAAGCAAGGGGAATGGCATGTGTCTTTTTACTTCTTACAATTTTCTTGTTTTGGAAAGTGAATCTATTTTCTGGAATCTTGGGAATGTTAGTAGTTTTTTGGTGTTTATACTACCCTAAGCATAAATATAAGTTGGCAAAAAAATGGATGAGAAAGGAGGTGGAGAAGAAATTTCCAGAATGGCTGATGAGTGTATCTTTACAGCTTCAAACAGATAATGTACATGTATCTCTTGAAAAGAGTGTGTCGGATGCACCACAAATTTTGCAGCCTGAATTGACAGAACTGTTAAGGGGGATTGAACAAAACCCAGGTTCACTACAGCCTTATATAAATTTTATGCGAGGGATTGATTTACCAGAAATCGTATCGGCAATGAAAATTTTGTATTCCATGGCTGAATTTGGAGCAGAAGAAATGGGGAAACAAATTGATATGCTAGTGCAAAGGAATGCAATATTGATGGACAAAGCAGAACGATTGCGTCAGGAAGATATTCTTGCAGGAGTGGGATTTTTGGTATTACTCCCTATGGTAACAGGAGTGATTAAGATGTTAATAGATTTAGTTTTGGTGATTTTTCATATATTATCACTTGTAAATACAGTATAGAAGAGAAAGAGAGGGAGAACATATGAAAGAATTTTTTGAGGAGTACGGAGCAATTGTAGTCATTTCTATTATCGGATATGCTGTGATGTATGGATTATGGACGATTTTAATTCAAATAAGTGCAAGTTGATATAGAAAGAAGGGGTATCTTGAAAGAAATAATCGAGGAGTATGCAGGAGTTATTGCCGCCTGTATTTCGGGAGTAATGTTATTAGGGGTGCTGTATCTATTAATAAACGATACAGGGGAACTATTTCACTTATATAAAATGTTTTTTCTTGGGTTAGGAATGCAAGCACAGTAAGGAGGATGATATGAAGGTATGGATAGGCGAATATGGAAGAATTATTATTTTAGCAATTTCAGTTTGTAGTATCATACTCTTTCTAGGGGATAGAGGGGAAACAGGTTTTTTAGGGCTATTAGCAAAGGGGAAACTAAATGCTACATTGAAGTCTGAGGATAATATCGAATTGTTAGAAGAAAACAGGAAAAGAGAGAAACCTATATTGTCGGCAAAAATGAAAAAATTAGAGCAAGGAAAAGAATATGATTTGTTGGCAGAAGAGGTGTTTGCTGTGAAAGCAGTTTCTCCAGATGGAGAACAGTTAGACGTGCAAGTAGAAGCTCTAATAGCTCCATCAGGAACTGATAAAATAGATTGCATTGATGTGAAAAAATTTATTGCAGAAGAGAAAGGTGTGTATTGCATTCGATATTTAGCACAAGAGATTTATCAAGAAAATTATAAAAATCAAGTGAAGAAAGGGTATTATTTTACGGTAGATTAGAAAGGGGTAGCATGAAGGGAGCAATAGAAACAATGGTAGGAGTTTTTTTGATTGCATTTATGGCAGTACTAGGCACTGCCTATATGATTGCATCGCTAAACACCCAAAAAGCTCAGACCTACCACGCATCCGTGATTACAGAAATTGAAGCAAGTGACTATCAAGAAGAGGTGCTAAAGCGTTGTAGAGAAAAAGCACTGGAAAATGGCTATAAAGCATTAGAAATTCAGCCGATAATCAGTGCAGCAGGAAATAAATATGCAAAGGTAACGTTAGAGTATGCGTATACAATTCCTCTGTTGAATTTGTTTTTAGAGCATCAGATTACAGGATATGCTAGATAAGGAAGGAATGTATGAAACAGGCAGTGATGGGATTTTTTTTGATGATTTGTTTCATTTTTATAGGAGCAATTCTATATACAGCAGAAATGAAAACGACACGAAAAAATGAATTAGATACGATTTTGGGAACTGCAATGGAGCAGTCCATGGAACTTTTAACAATCAATTCCTTATATCAAATATCGGATGAAAAAGGAGCAGAAGAGTTGGTTGTAGATTTTATACAAAATTTTCTTTCTAGGACTACCAGTGACTCTGATTTTCAAATTCGAATTTTAACAGTAGATGAAAAGAGAGGATTGTTAGATGTTGAAGTAACAGAAATTTATAAACAGATGATAGGACAAGGCAGGGTTGTATCAAGAAAGACAATCGTATTAGAAGATATTGAGAAAGAACAAGGGGGGATGTGTAAAGTTTCTTTTTGGAGAGAAAATGAGGAAGAAAGTAAAAAAATTGTAAAGCAGATTATGGTTCCAAAAGGAAGTTTGCTTTCTGCATCCATGCTTCCTAAAATAGAAACACAAGCTGGGGAACAGATATTGGGGTGGAGAGTAATTATAGGAATGGAACATGGAGAGGAAGATACAATTTATACAGAAGAAACTGTGGGAGAAATTCATATTACAGAGGACATGGAATTTGAAGTTGTTAAAATATTACAGAAATATTAAAAGTTGTTGCCTTTTCATCACATATCTATTATAATGGCATGTGTATAGTAAAACACATATGGGGATATATACATAAATAAATATAAGGATGGGTGAAACTAATATGAAGATGAAAAGAGTGTGTAGTGTACTGCTTGCAGCAACATTGCTAGGTTCCATGTCCATTATGCCAGTTCAGGCAGCACCTAATACTGAAGAGCTTCAAAGTCAAAAGAAACAGACTCAGCAAGAGGTTCAAAGTCTTCAGACACAACTTTCAGATCTTATGACAGATATGAATGTATTGCAGACACAGTTAGTAGAAAACGGTGAACAGATTATACAAGTACAAGCTCAATTAGAAGAGTCAGAAAAGAAACAAGAGAAGCAAAGAGAAGATATGATGCTACGCATTAAGTATATGTATGAAGAAGGTGCGGGAGCAAATTTAGAAAAAGTATTAAAGTCTGGTACAATTCGAGAGATGCTTACACAGGCAGAATATGCACAGAAGATTCATGAATATGACCGAACACAATTAGAAGAGTATGTTGCTACGGTGAATAAGACAAAAGAGCTGAAGCAGACATTAGAAGAGAAGCAAGCTTCTTTGGAGCAGACAGCAGCAGAATATGAAGTGCAGCAGACACAATTAAATACATTAATTACAGAGAAAAGTGAAGAAATCCAGAATTTGGATGAGCAAATTCAAAAAGCAGCAGCTGAGGCGGCAGCAGAAGCAGCAAGAAGAGCAGAAGAAGAAAGAAGAAAGCAAGAAGAGGCACAAAGAGCAGCACAGCAGAATCTTTCTACAAATACCAATACTACGAACAATAGTAATACTACAAATACTACAGGGAATACAGAAAATACAGGAGGAGGTTCCCAAGAACAGACTCCTGAGGAGCCAAGTACACCAACGACTCCAACACCACAAGCCCCACAGACTCCAACAGTTTCTGAACCTTCAAGTAATAGTGGCAATGCAGCATCCATTCGTCAAACAATTGTAAATGCAGCATGGTCACAGATTGGCGTACCATACGTATGGGGAGGGAATAGCCCAGGAGTTGGACTCGATTGTTCAGGGTTGACACAGTATGCATATAGGACGGCAGGACTTTCTATTCCTCGTACAGATATTACACAGTTAAACGCTGGAAGAATTACAAGCAATCCTCAGCCAGGAGATATTTGCTGGACACCAGGTCATGTAGCAATTTATATTGGGAATGGACAGATGATTGAAGCACAGCAAACAGGCGTACCAATTTGTGTAAGTTCCGTACGTGCTACATATTATGTAACATTTGAGGGAGTGTTGTATTAAACGATATGTTACAAAGATGATAAATATGAATATAAAAAGGATGCAATATCGCATCCTTTTTGTGTTTTAGAACGGTGTTATTTTTTTGGAACAACTTCCAGCCAATAGCCATCAGGGTCAGAAATGAAGTAAATGCCCATTGCAGGATTTTCATAGCAGATGCATCCCATCTCTTGATGTCTTTTGTGTGCGGCATCAAAATCATCTACTTCAAAAGCAAGGTGGAATTCATTGTCCCCTAATTGATAAGGACGATCCATATCACGCAGCCAAGTAAGTTCTAAAAGGTGAGGTGTTACACCATCTCCTAAGTAGACAAGAATAAAACTTCCATCTTCAGCTGCCATTCTAGAAGTTTCTTCTAGGTCAAGAGCTTCTTTGTAAAAGGAAAGAGATTTTTCCAAGTCATAAACATTAATATTGTTATGAGCGAATGTAAATTTCATAATAAATCCTCCAAATAAATCTGTTTGTTCTACGAAAATAGATACGAAATGATTATAACATAAAAAATCTTGCAATGGGAGAAAAGTTATGCTATACTACGTCTGTTACAAGAAAACACGTATGCTGGTATCTCTAAGGGTGCCGAAGTTTACAGTATAAACTGGTTTTAGAGAGGAACAGGTATACGGAAGTGAAAAACCAAATGGAGGATAAGACATGAGCGTTATTTCAATGAAACAACTTTTAGAAGCAGGTGTTCATTTTGGACATCAAACAAGAAGATGGAACCCTAAGATGGCTCCATATATCTACACAGAGAGAAATGGTATCTACATCATTGACCTTCAAAAGTCAGTAGGAATGGTAGATGATGCATATAAAGCAATTTCTGATATTGCAGCAGAAGGTGGTACAATTCTTTTCGTTGGAACAAAGAAACAAGCTCAAGATGCAATCAAAACAGAAGCAGAGCGTTGTGGAATGTTCTATGTAAACGAAAGATGGTTAGGTGGTATGCTAACAAACTTCAAGACAATTCAGAGCCGTATTGCACGTCTGAAAGAGATTGAAACAATGGCAGAAGACGGAACATTTGACGTACTTCCTAAAAAAGAAGTTATTGAATTGAAAAAAGAATGGGATAAGTTAGAGAAAAACCTTGGTGGAATCAAAGAAATGAAGAAGATTCCAGATGCAATCTTTATCGTAGATCCTAAGAAAGAAAGAATTTGTGTACAGGAAGCACACACATTAGGAATTCCATTGATTGGAATCTGTGACACAAACTGTGACCCAGAAGAATTAGATCATGTAATTCCAGGTAATGATGATGCGATCAGAGCTGTAAAATTAATTGTTTCTAAAATGGCAGATGCTGTAATCGAAGCAAATCAAGGTGTAGCAGAAGATGCATATTATGAAGAAGTGGAAGTAGCAGAAGAAGCTGAAGAAACTGTAGAAGCAGAATAATTCTAAACATACATGCTTCAGCCTGAACATTGGTCAGGTTGAAGCATTTTTAGTAAGATATTTAATGAGAATAATTCAAAATATGGAGGAAAGAATCATGGCAATCACAGCAAGCATGGTAAAAGAACTAAGAGAAATGACAGGTGCAGGAATGATGGACTGCAAAAAAGCTCTAAATGAAACAAATGGAGATATGGAAGCAGCTATCGAATTCTTAAGAAAAAATGGGCAGGCAAAAGCTGAGAAAAAAGCTGGAAGAATTGCAGCAGAAGGTATTGTTAAAGCAGTTGTTAAAGATAACAAAGTTGCAGCAATTGTAGAAGTAAACTCTGAAACAGACTTCGTAGCTAAAAACGATGAATTCCAGAACTTTGTAGAAGCAGTTGTAAATCAGGTAGCTGATACAGAGGCGGCTGATGTAGAAACTTTCCTTGCAGAGCCATGGGCAGCAGATCAGACTAAGACTGTAAAAGATGTATTAGTAGAAAAAGTTGCAGTGATTGGTGAAAACTTAAACATTAGAAGATTTGAAAAAATCGTTACAGACGGATGCGTAATTTCTTACATCCATGGTGGCGGACGTATTGGTGTTTTAGTAGAAGCTGATACAGATGTAATCAATGATGAAATTACAGGATGTTTAAGAAATGTTGCAATGCAGGTAGCTGCTATGGCACCAAAATATACATCACGTGATGAAGTTTCTCAAGAATATATGGAACATGAAAAAGAAATCTTACTTGCAGCTGCTAAGAAAGAAAATCCTGAAAAGCCAGACAACATCATTGAAAAAATGATTATTGGACGTTTGAATAAGGAATTGAAAGAAATCTGCTTATTAGACCAGTCTTATGTACAAGAC
>JAHLFA010000049.1 GCA_018883985.1 Candidatus Ruminococcus intestinipullorum
TAACAACACAATCATGTACTGTAAACTGTTCCCTTTCTATGATTCTTCTTGCCGTTCCTAATACACCCTTTGGCAATTTCTTTTTTCCAAGCAGACAGTTTATCTGCCTTAACAGTCTTACTTCGCTTTCATTAGTAAGTTTCAAATACATTATTTTTCTCCTTTTCTTTTGCAATTTAAAAGCCAATATTCCATATAGATTCCTCCACTTATAAACCATCTCTCTTTTTCACATCTTGCTTTCTCATTGGATAAATTAAGTAAATCCGTCCTCCTGTTTCTTTAATTCTAATCATATACCCTGACCATTCAAGTTCTGTTCCTTTTGGGACTTTAATATTCATTGTGTAATCTTCGTCTGTTTCTATTGTATATGGATAGATTCTTAACTCATCACAAATTCCAATCGTATCATTTTTGATTGGATTCATAAAAATAACAACACAATCATGTACTGTAAACTGTTCCCTTTCTATGATTCTTCTTGCCGTTCCTAATACACCATTCGGCAATTTCTTTTTCCCAAGCAGACCGTTTATCTGTCTTAATAGTCTTACTTCGCTTTCATTAGTAAGTTTCAAATACATTATTTTTCTCCTTTTCTTTTGCGATTTAAAAGCCAATATACACTTTTATCTCTGTACATTGGCTTTTATAAAAATACATAGGTATTGTTTAACATATCAACATAAATATCCCTATTGTTAAAATCTGAGGAGTCATAATCCGTTTCAAAAGAAACTTGAAATTCTTCTTGCGTCTGAAAGATTTCTTTTCTGAATTTGCCTTTTAATCTCTGCAAGTATATCATTCTCTCTTTTTCGTTCAATCTGCAATATTTCAGATATTCATCAAAGGATAGAATTTTTGTTTCTTCCATTATATAGGCAATCTGATTTTTATATGTGAAACTATCTGATTCAAAACGAAACCGAAGAAGAGTATCTTTTTCTCCTACCTTTCGCAAATACCCTTCATCATCTCTGTAAAAATCTAACCTGTCACACTTTTTCTGTTTTTGTTTAGAATGAATGGCTTTGTATTCTGACAAAACTCTATTCCATTCTTTCGGATAAAGAAAAATAAATGTTGTCAGTTCTTTTATCCAATCTTCTAAACTTCCCTCATAAGTATAAGGCTTTTCATTGATATTTTCCATGTTTAAACACTCATGTTCTGTTTCCCACCGTTTCGGAGAAGAAAACCATTCTTCAATATTTATCTTTGTCATTCTCTCACTCTCCTAAAAAAATAAGACTGACACATTTTCACATGTCAGCCTTTAATTCTATTGATTTTGTAAATCATGTTCTAATTCTTCCGCTATTGTCTTATCTAAAATCTTAGACACCTTTAACAGAAAAACCCTATTTCTTTCCGTTGTACTTTTTAATTGCTCTTCGATACTTTTCAAAGAAAGCAAACATTTAGAATAGAGCAGTTGCTTTTTCTTTTTCAATCTTCCCTTAAATGAAAACATTGGCATGATTGGACCAGTTCCCATCATCGCACGAGGATATCCCTTTCTTAAAAATTGATATTCGTCTATACTCATTTTCAAAAAATCATCACATTGTCCTTTCTCCAATACAGAAACATATTTTTTTAAAAAACTATTCTCTATTGTTTTCTTAGGATTTTTTAGAATTTTCTCAATCTCTGTAACAACTTTTTCTGCATAGGAAAGACATTGTTCATTTGGATAAAATATCATTTTGCCCTGCACACTTCTATCTCCCTTCATGCTCTACGAAACCTGTAACCATTCCTTGGGTTGGAACACATTACAAATATTCCCGAAAAATTTTATCCGTTTCTTCTAACTCCTGACAAACTTTTTTGTTAATTTCATTATGAATAAACTCATCTTTAATCTTTGCCATAAATCGAACATCTGTAAACAAATGTGTTACTGTTAAAAGCAAACTTCCTATATCTAGTTTTTTCGGATTTTTCGTAATATAAGCATTAAGAATACTACTTGTCGACGCAATTGTATTGGACACTAATAAGATTTTTCTCGTCCTTACGCTGTATAATTTTTGCTCTTCTGACTCGCTTCGGAACAAACTGTGTACAGAACTGATAATCATATCAATGAATATAGATACAATATAAGAGGTCGTAACAATCTTAACATCACGGGAAAAGCATAAAGCATCATACTGTTTCTTATACAAATCACTTGCAAAGGTTTCATTAAAACTTGCAAGCAAGGGAACAGGCAATCCCACCTTTGTGTACTCATCAGATTTTAAATGCTGTGCCTGAGCAAAAATTGCAGCTAAGAGATTTAAATAATCTGCCTTAATGACGTGGTAACTTTCCTCGAATAATTTGTCCATTTTTACTTTTTCCCCTGTTATTCTCATATGGGGTTTTCTTTCTACCCGATAGGAATGAAAGTCATTCATTGTAATCACATCTGTTAAGATATTAGCTGTCCCAAATAACCACCCCAAAATCGGGTCATGTCCCAGTGTATACATTCTATGATATTTTCCCTGCATATTGATTCCTAAATCTTTTGAACCTTTTGTAATATCATAGGGTGGCGTCTGATACAGAATATTTATCCAATAACCTTTTCCGTGGGTTTCAGAATGTTTATCTCTAAAACTGTCATTTGCTTCTCTGTGAGCCTTTTCAATGGACTTATCATTATGTATCAACCGTTCTGTTTTATCAAAACTTTCCCCATATTTTGCTTTCTCAGCAAAATATGGAAAAAGCAAGACTTTTGTCACCTGTAACGCTGTTGCAACAGCTAAAAAGCTTAAATCTGTCTTATTTATAATGCTCGTCTTCTGGGAAAATTCTTTATTAATCTCATCTAACTCATTGTATACTCTTGCAATTTCTTCTTGAGATAAAATATCTTCCAAAAAAGTTTCTTCTGGCACTTCTTTCTCTGCTTTTTGCAAAAGAGCCTCCCACTCTTCCAGCTCTGAGCTATGCTGTAATTTGGAATCTCTCGTTGTGTTTTGAGTATTTCTTTTCACATTTGAAAGTTCTTTTCCATACCCCAGTTCTTTCAATAATCTTTCAGACGAATTTATATTTTCATTTGCACTATTACGTGTTTTTTTGTAGTCTTCCTCATTCAATAAATTTTCTGAAAGTTTTTGATTATATTTCAGAACCTTATTTAATTCTTTTTCTTCCTTAGTATACTGAAATGCGCTCATAATTAAACTTATTTCCCCAATCCTTAATAGCTCATGCCAAGGTCATACTCTAAATCTTTGATTGCAGACTGGAGAAGCGTATTTAAAGAATTCAAATAATCAATTCTTTCTTTGTCTGCATCTGATTCATTCTTTAATGCTTTTATAATCGCATTTTGCTTTCTAACCGCTTCC
Source organism: Candidatus Ruminococcus intestinipullorum (assembly GCA_018883985.1). Taxonomy (GTDB): domain Bacteria; phylum Bacillota; class Clostridia; order Lachnospirales; family Lachnospiraceae; genus Mediterraneibacter; species Mediterraneibacter intestinipullorum_A. The sequence continues at coordinate 3,363 of JAHLFA010000049.1, forward strand.
CTATAACAAAGTTCCTTTGCTTCTTTTAACTTTTTATTTTTGACATGTGACGCTACTCCTACTCCTGTTGCTCCAAGAACTGCCACTGGAGCTGCTAAAACTGCTACTCCTGCTGCCATTCCTCCACCTACAAGAGCACCTGCTGCCGCTAGTCCGCTTGTAATTCCTGCCGCACTAAGCCCTACAACAGAACCTCCTAAATACAATGCCGCAAAACTAAGTGCTCCTCCTGCTCCTGCTCCTAATGCTCCAGCTAACACTTCCGGAATTGCTGATTTTGCAATTGTTCTTGTCCTGTCATTTAAAGCTTCATTTGCTTCATCTATTACACTCTGTACTGTCTTCAATGCATCTTGGCTTTGAAATTTCATATCTTTTTTCTTTTTTATGTATTCTCCCATTTCCAAAATCCTCCTAGTGTATATCTCTACACTATAATAATACCATGCATATCCACCGCTTACAATAGCAATAGAAATCAAATATGATATAAGCAGGAGGATTTTTACATGAATGATTTGGAGCTTGGCACAGTCAAATTGCATTTAAAAGAAATTATGGAAGAACGAGGACTTTCTCTGAGCAAGTTATCTTTTCGTGCAGAAATGCAGAGAACCCAACTCAAACACTATTATGATGGCTCTATTCAGCGTTTAGATATTGCTGTCCTTTCCCGACTTTGTTATGCCTTAGAATGTGATTTACATGACTTATTAGAATACATTCCCCCAAGTAAATAATTGATATTTCAAGAGAGAACCTACTCACTTCTAAGTCTGTTCTCTCCTTTTATTATCTCTCATGCGGATACATGATTGTAATTCCATAATCATTTGTCACTATGTATAAATCCGAACACCATTCTATTTTTTCTGTTACAGGAAAAATGTCTTGAAACTCTGCATAACTCTTTTTCAAATTATGTTCTTTCAAAATCGTTTCGTAGTCCTCTGAATAGCTTTCTTCTACAAGCAAAGCCACATATCCGCCATCAGACTCTAACGCTCTGTCCACACCATAGTTCTCGTCTAAAATATGAATAATTCTGAATATCTCTGCTATGATATCCTGCGGAATCTCATACTCAGAACAGTATTTCTCGATTTCTTCCTTTTGCGTAATCGTCCAAAATTTTTTAATCATCTTTTCACTCTCCTATCGTTTTCATGGAATAGATAGCATACACCTTTCCCTGTCTGTCTAAAAATTCCAAGTCATAACTAACCCATCTCCTGTTTTCATTCATCGGGTACTTTTTGTTCTTAATGTCGATTTGAAGAAAATTATTGTCTAAAATCCTCACTAAAGTATGGTCAAGATTCAGTTCCTCTAAAATATCTGATGTATCATCTTGAACAGGTGTCAGGATGATAGAAATATATCCATTTCTTCCGATATCCTTATTCTCAAGTAATTCCTCAACGGTGTTTAAAATCTCCAACGGAATCTCATTGTTAGTCAACAACGGATTGACCTGTTTTAACATTTTCAACGCTTCCCACGTCTTGATTTTTATGTTCATGCTTTTCTGCCTTTCCTTTCTTTTTGGCTGTATTCGTCACTTTCTTCTCTTTCTCTGCCTTATCCTGTTTTTCATTCTGCACTAAGGCACTTAAACTTTCTTTTAATGGGTAATCTATCAAATTCCATTTCTCTCTTGGATAATGCAATCCTAAATAGAGCGGATGAACCCCGATACTTTTCATACTGATTCCCTCTACAGAAATACATTTTACATTCTTATCAAGTCCTTTTTCTTCCAACATAGACAATAAATCTATTTTGACATTGGTTGTTCCTTTATGTGTGAGCAATGAATTTCCCCATGCAATCACAATATCATATGCCTTTATATCCTCCTCTTCTAAAATCTCCTCTATATACGCAAGACTGTTTTCCTGTAACTCACTAACACTCGGCTTTTTTGTAATAACATTTGCATACAGATTAACAATCCGCATTTCGCTCCACCCAAAATCATTTACATGATTTATCAAGTGCATGGTCGACACATCTAACATTCCACAATTCTCTACTGAAATGGTTGGGTACAACTCAATCACTAATGCTTTCTTTCCCTCCTCTCCCCATTTTCGCCGAATCTCATAAGTACTTTTTCCGTCATCTGTTCCTACTGCCCAAATGCTCATATTCACTTCTCTTGTAATCATGCTCTTTCCTCCTAAAAACACACAAAAAGGACTAATAGATTTCTCGCTCTATTAGTCCTTACCTCTATCATTCATATTCAATATTCCTTATTATCAATTATACGAAATTGCTGTTACAACTTCTTAATATATACTTCTACAACTAGGTCTTTCCATTGCCTTGCTCTGATGAAATTTCCAAAAGATTTCCGATATGCTCTGGCTTCTTCAAATCCTAAGGTGAATCTATCCATCAACACATACTGTTCTTCTTGAAATTGCATTTCCATGTCAGAATTTTCCTCTTTCAAATACCACTTGAAAACACCTTCTTCCGTTGGAGTAATTCTTTCTACAAGAGCCTCAACCAGTTCTGCACTAACCTGTTTTTCTTCCAAGTTGCAAGCCTTATCAAGATATTCCTGTATCTTTTGTATTTCTGCACTCACATCTACAGGCTCTATCTCTTTACCATCACATTGTAGTTTCTGCAAAGAAATCTCAACCTCTTCAATTCGTACTGTAATTAGATTATATTTCTTCTGATATTGAGTTTCATCTATCAAATCATCCAGCCGCATATCAACAAGATTATTCTTCCTCTTTTGAAGTCTGTCTAACTCCCTTTGCAACTTTTCTACTTCATACCATTCTAAATCTTCCTCCTTATCGACTGTATAATATTCTTCAATCGTTCCCATCAGTTCTGAAATGGAATCTTTTTGATTTTTCCACAATCTGCGAAAGATTGCTTTTGCCATAAAATCAAGTTTCCATTCACAGATAGACGGAACATCACAACGACCAGTACCATCTAAACCATTTTTCACATGAAAACTTCTTTTCCGATTTACCACCTGATTTCTGCATTGATAACCGTTGCTTTCCTCTCCGTTTTTGTTGACTCGCCATGTATATTTTTTATAAGTGCTTCCACACTCACAAACAAGCGTTTTTCCCCATTTATCCGTTGCCATAGGCTTTCCCCTAGTCTGTTCTCCAGTACAGATTGTCTTTTTCGCTTTCAAGGCTTGCACACGATTCCATGTATCCTCTGAAACAATCGGAGGGAAATTTCCTTTCACATATTCATATTGAGAACGGTCTAAAATGTGCACTCTCCTATGTTCTAAAAAACTTGCTGTATAAGATTTATTATATCCTATATACCCTGCATATGTTTTGTTATTTAATATACGATGAACGGCACTTATCTCCCAATTATATCCCCCATTTGCTTTTTTTCGGTGCATTTCTATCATTTTACTTGCAATCGCTTTCATACCTATTCCCGACAGATACAAATCATAAATCAGTCGAACAGTTTCCGCTTCTTCCTCTATGATTTCATAGGTGTTTTCTACTGACGTTTTCCCTTTGACTAATCTGTACCCTAAAATGTTTCCATTGCCAAAAAGAACCCCTTTTTCTCTTGATGTTTTATGTCCTGCTAACACTCTGTCGCTGATATGCTTTGATTCTTCCTGCGACATAGCGGACATGATTGTTAATCTCAGTTCCCCATCAGATTCACAAGACCAAATGTTATCATTGTAAAAGAATACCTCAACTCCCATGTTTTTCAATCTTCTTGTATAGTCCAAACTGTCAAGGGTATTACGGGCAAATCTTGAAACCTCACGGGTACAGACAAGGTCAAACATTCCTTTTGACGCATCTTCTATCATCTGCATGAAGCCATGTCTTTTCTTTGCCTGTGTTCCTGATATTCCCTTATCAACATATACTTTGACTTTCTCCCAGTTCGGATGGTCTTTTAAAACCGATTCATACCATTGAAGTTGATTATCTAATGCGTTTATCTGTGCTTCATGCTGCGTAGATACTCTACCGTAAAAACAAACCCTTACCTTATCGTTTTGATTTGTCCTGAATCGGTTGCTTACTGCTCTTGAACCGAGTTTATATGCCAAATTATCCAATTCAACTCAACTCCTTTACCTCATACTGTTTCCGTACTTTTTTATAGGTTGAGTGATTGATTACTTGATGAACCAATAACATTTTTAATAAAAGCACTTCCATTTTTCTATTGAAATCGTTGTTATTGTCCTGCATACTGCCTCCTTTTCTTTCATTTCAATCACTCATAAGAATAATATACGTTTCAAAAATCCTATTCTTACAAGTGATTGGAACGTGGAGTCCAACCGCTTGTGCGGTGGACTCACGTTCTAATTCTTTTTGAAAAAAATTTCTGTTTTTTAGCGACGTTTGCGAAAGAACACTTCATCTTGCTTTTCCTTACTGATGATTCTCACTTTCGCAACTGTCGCAAACTTTTTCATTATTCCTAATAGTGATTTCTTTGAAAGCACCTACGTTTGCAATATGATATGTGATGCTGTATTCCGATTGTAAGTTGCTCTTAATCTTGCTTAACCGCTTACTCAAATGATTCGGTGTCTTAGGCAGGGTACTGCTTACAATCCCATTTTGATAAGCAATTCTTGACAGGTCACACAGAAGTCCTGTAACTGAATTTACATATTCTTTTTCATGGCTCATCAACTCCAACAGACAGCAAGCAACAATATCCTCATCTATCGACTGTCTGTTCACATTCTTTTGATTTTCCCATAACAATGATGATACTTCAGATTCTGTCATATGCAATACACGTCCTACTTTTATGCAAGCAATATGAAAATCTGCCAAACGAATTTTTTCTTTTGCAGTTGTTTCTTTTCGGTCGAACAAGGCTTCTGACAGAATAAGGAAAATACACCCTAGAATCTTCGCTCTGTCTTTTTCAAACGCTTCCCAAAGTTCCTCTTCACCTTTGATTTCCTTTGATGATATTCTGTCTAACTCAAGAATCAAAGACCTATCCAAGAGGTCGGACTCTTTTGCAATCAGAGATACACCATTCATTGCTACCAATGCCTTGATATCCATTACAATCTCTTTTGTGTTGTGATACAATGCTCGTTTTGTTACAGAGCCACCTGTTACTGCTCTCGCAATGGTATCCGATACATTTCTGTTGATGTTTGACAGATTATCAAGTGTGACAAAATATGTATTCGACAGACGCAACTCCAATCCATCACTCCCCTTCGGCAACCCACATAAGTCACTTTTCTTCGGGTCTATCAATCGTTCCAATTTTCTCATGGTCGTACTCTTAGAAGAACCTTTTTCCCCCGTAAGTATCAATAATGGGTGAGCAATCCGCAATCCCCAAAAAGCAGTTACGAGATATAAAATCAATAGTTTTTCCTGCTTTTCATTTTTGAGGTTAAAATGCTTATGGACTAAAGGAAAAATATCCTGTACGTCTACTTTCCAATCCGGCTCAATTTGGTTCTTATAGTCTGATGAATGCCTGAAGAACACATGAGAAATCTTTTCAATACAGATTTCCGTTTCTGTCATCACAATACACTTGCCTGTTTCTCTTTCCAGTTCATACGCATACAGATTTCCATCATTGTAAATCCTATTGGCTGTCTGATAGACTGTTGTATCTGTGACTGGGTGGATTTCAAGGTAGTCTATAATCATTTGGATTTGTTTACCGTCCAAAAAAAGATTATACTCTTGATAAAACAGTTTTCTGAGTTTTTTATGGCTCTGTTCAATATCTACAAGGCAGTTTTCCTGCCCTGTAGATATGTGAAGTCTTATCCCATCTGGTTCTAGTTTTATAATTTTTATCCTCCCATCTTTTATCATATTTTCAACCATTTGAAATAACTTATCATCCATCTCTACTCCTCATCGAACTCTAAATCATCAAGTTCTAAATCTTCATCTTCTTCGTCACTTTCTTCTTCATCGAAGTCTTGAATAACCTCAAAATCTGTGAGATAGGGTTTGTTCTTGTATAAGCGTAAGTCGAACGACACTTTTACTCCTTCTAAATCTTGATAACAAATTTTTCTTCCACTTTCAAGTAGTCCTGCATCTTGTACAAGCGAAATCAAATCAAAATTCCTACCTATGTTCTTTACAAAAGATTTCCGTAATGTGACTTCAGTTTTTCCATACTGTGTTACAACATACACATTTAAGAAATCTGTCAAACGGTCTTCTGTCTGACTCGATGTCGTTTTGACAATAGTCCCCTCATACCTCCCTTCTGGTAATACCATTAATTCACTATAACTCTTTTGCTGTCTTTTACTGTTTCTTAACGCCATTTTGACGACCTCCTTATTACATTTCGCACTCTTTATGCGAAGGTTAAAATTACTAGTTTCTATTCCATTGCAATGAAATTTGTAGGTCTGTATTTATCTGTCCTACATCTTGAATATTATCATTATATTAAACAAATGTCTTCCAATCTCTCTCTAACTTACGTCCCTTGACAACCCTCTCTCTACTCTTATTTCAAAAGCAATCTTTAGAAAAAGGACTTTATTTTTGAACTTATCTAACATATATTCTAGCATCTTTGGCATCTTTTTATAATTTTCTTTAGATTTTATGATATTATGTATCTAAGGAGGAAATAAAATGAATGATAATTTAAACTTACTTAGGCTAATATACGAAGAATTTGTTCTTGAACCACTTGAAGCTATTGACATATTCTGTGTCTTGAAAAGAGAAGAAGGATATATGCCACGAAAAATCAAAAAGTTATTAACAGACGAAGCCTCAAATAAAGGCTGGACAGATAAAGAAGCCAAATCACGAATCAAAGCACTGAATGAAGACACAAATAAATTTGGTGTTCTTAATAGAAAATACCAGCGTTCTGGCGTCGTATCTTTATTTAAAAACTACGATAATTTTTTAGAAGCATTTTTAAAACGTTTTCCATCACCACAAGATGTACACCTTCCATTTTATGCTTGGGATGATGAAATTCTATCCCTTTATAT
>JAHLFA010000050.1 GCA_018883985.1 Candidatus Ruminococcus intestinipullorum
TGCAAAGTTAACAAAAGGAGAAGCAATATTAAGTGAAACAAGCGAAGGAAAATCCGAAGAGATAGGTGTAGAGCCAATCAATGTGATTTATCAAACAGCTGAAGATGGATTGGGCGATACGATCAAACCGAGATTGTTAGCGGCAGGGGCAGATTGTTCCAGAGTCTTGGTAATTGATGACCAGGATCAGCCATTAACCATGGTAGATGCAAGGCTGGAGGAGGCGAGTATACAGACGAAAGCAAGACTTGTAGTATTAGATCCAATTCAAGGCTTTCTTGGGGTTGGTGTTGATATGCATAGGGCAAATGAGATTCGTCCATTGATGAAAAGAATTTCTGTATTAGCAGAGAAATATCAATGTGCCATTATTCTGATCGGTCATATGAATAAGAATAGTAATGGAAAATCATCCTATCGTGGATTGGGGTCTATTGACTTTCAAGCGGCAGCAAGAAGCGTGTTGATTGTTGGAAGAGTGAAAGATGAACCGGAAATCCGAGTGATCTGTCATGTAAAGAGTTCTCTTGCTCCGGAAGGAGATGCTATCGCCTTTCGATTAGACAAAGAAAAAGGATTTCATTGGATTGGAAAATATGACATCAGTGTAGAGGACTTATTGTCTGGTGATGGACGAGGGCAAAAGATCCGAAGTGCGAAAGAATTTTTAAAAGAGATCTTAGCAAATGGATCAATGGAACAGGCAAAAATAGCGGAAGAAGCAGAAGAACGAGGAATTAAAAAGAAAACACTTTGGAATGCGAAGAAGGAATTACAGATTGATTCTGTGAAGATAGGAAATAAATGGTTCTGGATGTTACAAGACGAGTAAAGGAAGATGGCAAGATTACCATATCTTAAAGAATAGGGAATCTTGCCACCTTGAATAAAAAGGAGTGAAGCAATGAAAAAAGTACAGATTGATTATGAACTGTTTCGAAAATTGATCTTTTATCATCTGTGTTCAGATGCTCAGTATGAAGAAGAGATTCGAAATGGCTTGGAAGAAAAATTGGATGCATTAGTCAGACATGAACTCTATACGAAGTATAAGACTGCTCCTTCTGAGGAAGAGCAGGAGAAAGCACGACAGGAATATTTAGATAAGCGTGGAGTGTCAGCTAGTTATCGATGGTGATGTTTGTTTGGGGAATATAGAACAGGAGCGTGGCACGCACCTGTGAATATCAAACAAGGAAAATTGTCGTAGAGTGTAGCCGATACGGTACTGGCTGATTTGAAAGCTCCCGGCAGGGCGCAAGGGTACTTTTGATGGACGTTAGGCTGTCGAAAGTGCTTTTGCGTTACTTTTGACAAAAGTAACAAAACATAATCGTCATATCTGGCGTTTTAAAATGAATGAAAGGAGATTTATTGAAGAGGACAATTAGTTTTATGACAGGAAAAGGCTCCCTGAACCATAATAGTAGAAAATTTCATGCAAAGAATACGGATCCGAACAGAACCCATTGGAATGTTGAATATTGCAATGAAAATATCAAAGACGTATATCATGAATTATTTGACGAAGCCTTGAAGCGATACAATGATAAACAGACTAGAAAAGATCGTAAGATAGATGATTACTATGAAAAGATACGTTCTGGAAAACAAGAAAAATTATTTCATGAGGTTATCCTTCAGATCGGTGATAAAGACAATATGGGATCAGAAACGATGGAAGGACAACTTGCTGCAAAGATATTAGATGAATACATGAAAGGATTTCAAGAACGGAATCCTACGTTGCGAGTATTTGCTGCACATCTACATTTAGATGAAGCAACACCACATCTACATATTGATTTTATTCCTTATGTTACAGGAAGTAAGCGAGGACTTGATACAAGAGTATCTTTAAAACAAGCTTTATCGTCATTAGGATTTAAAGGCGGTTCCAGAAGTGAGACGGAGCTAAATCAATGGGTGCAATCGGAAAAGCAAAAATTAGCTATGGTCATGAGAGAAAATGAGATAGAATGGGATCAGAAAGGAACTCATGAACAACATCTTTCTGTATTGGATTACAAGAAAAAGGTTCGAGAACAGGAAGTAGAAGAATTAACGGAACATAAGAATTTATTGGAACATGATTTGCATGATATCAGTGAATGTGTGGATGAGATCCAAAAGGAAAAAGCGCAAGCAGAAAAAGAGAGAGATGCAGTAATTAAAAAGACAGAAGTGTTAGAGAAACGATTTTCTGCACTAAATTCAAAAGCTGGACTTGTTGACTCACATGCACGTGAGTATGGATATTATCCGGAAGAATGGCTGCCAGAAGCCGGAACTTTAGAGTCAGCAAAATCTTATCGGAAGAGAATATTTCCTTTGGTGAAAAAAGTTGCGAATATGATACAGGCATTATATAGCAAGTATTTGGATTTGAAAAACAAAAATCAAAAGCTGTCAGATCGAAACATAGATCTTGAAAATCGTGTAGATCGGTTGAGAGAGGAAATATCTGTTATAAAGAAAGAGAATGTAGCTTTGTTAAATGTGGCATATGATATGGATCGTGTTGTAGCTGTTTTGGGAGAAAATAAGGTCAAGGAAGCAATAGAAGTGGCAAAGCATTTGGAACAGGTAAATGCAAAGCAAAAAGGTAAGAAGAGACGTACAGATAGAGAGGGGAGATAAAGGGAGTCGAAGAAATCAAATCTATGTTTAGAAAGTACGGTTTAGATGTTGACTTTTGAAGTATAAATTAGAGAGAGTAGATTTTATACAGAAAGAAATAAAAGAGAGGAGAATAAATAGTGTAATATAAGTAAGCAGACAGTTTTTTATAGCTGCTTTTATATGGTCTGAAAACTTGTCTGAAAATTTATTTGAAAAGTGTAACTAGATGGCATAAATTATTGCTATGAAGTATGAAGGTATTAAATATAATCAGGAAGGAGGTTGTTAGAGTGGACGATGATGAAATCGTGGAATTATTTTTGAAGAAAGATGAATCTGCAATTATTCATACTGCTGAAAAGTATGGTTGCAGATTACGTTCGATTTCGCAACGAATTACTGCAGATATTTTAACTGCTGAGGAGTGTGAAAATGATACATACCTCGAAGCATGGAATAGAATTCCACCAAATGAACCCAGAACGTATCTTATAGCATTTTTGTCAAAAATCATTCGTAATATATCTATTAATAAATGCATAGAGAAAAATCGATTGAAGCGCAGAGCATATATTGTAGAGCTATCTAGTGAAATGGAACAGTGTATTCCAGCGGTGAATGATGTTGAAAGCTATGTTGATGGAGTTGAGATAGGCAGGGTAATCAGTACATTTCTTCGCAAACAGCCTAAAGAAAAGAGAATAATTTTTATGCATAGATACTATTATTGTGATACTGTTTTGTCGATTGCAAAGCGTTTTGGACATTCGGAAAGTAAAGTGAAAATTATGCTTTATCGTATGCGAAAAGACCTTCGAGTCTATTTAACAAAGGAGGGATATTTTTTATGAATGGAAAAGAATTATTGCAAAGTATGAGTGAGATAGAAAATGATTTAATCATTCAGTCAGAATTTGAATTTCATCAAAAGAAAAAAATAATTCATGTTAAAAGAAGGATAGCAATTGCAGCGTGTTTATGTTTGTGTTTATGCGGGACAGTGCCTATATTGGCATTTGCCGGCAATGATTTTGCACATGAACTTCTTTATTCGATTTCTCCATCAATAGCTCAAAAACTTAAGCCGATTAATGTTTCGTGTGAGGATAATGGCATTGAAATGACAGTAGTTGCAGCGGAAGTAAATGGCGAAAAAACAACCATTTTGTTGTCAATGCATGATAAGATTGCTAAAAGACTAGATGAAACAACTGATCTTTTTGATAGTTATAGTATTTGCACTCCGTATGATCAAAGTGGAGGATGTTCTCTTGTTAGTTATGATGCTGGTACGAATACGGCAACATTCATGTTAACAATTGAGCAAACAGACCATATATTGCTTCCAGGTGATAAAATTACGTTTTCTGTAAATCAGTTGCTCAGCAAAAAAGAACACAATAATTTTAAAATTGAAAAAATAGATACAAACAACGTGTATTCTATAACAGAGTTTCTAGAGGAACCAGATATCAGAGGAGGTAGTGATTCGGAGTCTGAATCCATTGATGGGGATAATATGTTATTTATTAAACCTGACGAAGCAAATGCCATTATTCTCAAAAAAGGGGTAGCTGTTACTGGATATGGAATCGTAGAAGGGAAGTTGCATATTCAAGTTAGATTTAGCGATATTCTTAATACAGATAATCATGGTTATGTATATTTGAAAAACGAAGATGGAAAAGTAGTTAATTGTCAATCAAGTGTTGCATTTTGGGATCAGAGTCATGTGAATAGTTATGAGGAGTTTGTTTTTGAAGTATCTGCAGAAGAACTTGTTAACTATGAAATATGGGGAGAATTTTGGACATGTAACAATGCACCGATAGAAGGGGAATGGCAAGTTACATTTCCGGTGGAGAAAAATGAATAATAACTTTTAAATAGAATTTCTTGTATAGATAGTAGATGATTATTAGTTGATCTTGATATATAGCATATTGTTGACAATAAAATGACAATACAATCAGATGAAAACATAGCGAATTCATACAAAACAGTTCAAAAACGAACGGTTTCAAGAACGGAATACCAGAGAAACACTACAAAGCAGATAGAACTTTGCGAGTTTGAATAACAGATAAAACCCCAGAAATGCTGATAAAATGGGCATTTCTGGGGTTGATTTATGTATTTTTCCTCTAAAATAGCTCTAATTATTTTCTGTGAAGTTATTTTCGGAATAATAGCGGAAGGCTTTTACGATATATTCGCCGCTTCCCGTACCATGTTTTGTATCAAATACTTTGCTTAGATAATGATTAGAATAAGTGTCGATTATCATCTGGCAATAATTTTCTGTACCTCCAATCAGAAGTTTTGGAGTAGTGGCCTGAGTGTTGGCTATAATTTCCTTTACAATGTTTTGAACCGGTTCCGAAGTCACATCTTCTCCTTTGTGAGAAGCCAGTTTTAGAAATTTATCTTCTGTCCGCATTTCTTCCGGTATCTGTGAATACCAGTCCTCCATTATTTCAGAAAAATGCTTTAGATTATGCTTCATTTCTTCGGTATATTTTTCAATACTGCCAAACTGCTGGATGGCGAGTTTTGCCACATGTTCTTCATCATCTCTGATCTTCTGGATGAACATATCAAAATTTTCAATGCTTCCCCAGTGCTGGGTGACGATTTCTGCCTGATTAGACTTGAAATCTTCTAAAGCGTCGATATAATCCGACAAGTCAAATTCTTTAAAGCTCATACATTGTTCTCCTTTCTCAAGACGTTCGAGAAGCTGTATAAGTCGGTCAAGGCGATCCCGTTTCAGCAGGAACAGTTCTTTTTGCTTTTTAAAAGCAGCGCTCCTGTCAAAATCTGGTTTCTCCAAAAGCTCTTTTATTTCTTTCAGTGGAAATCCCAGCTCCTTAAAAAACAAAATTTGTTGTAAGGTCTGCAATGCGTTATCATCATACATTCGATAACCGGCTGCAGTGAGTTTACTTGGTTTCAGCATCCCGATTTCATCATAGTATTGAAGTGCCCGTATGCTGACGCCAGTCAGCTTTGCAACCTGACTTATACTTTTCATTAAAACAGCTCCTCTCGTTACAGGGAAAAACAGGAATGAGCGCTCACATCTGTAATTCCTTGAGAAAAGAATACAATATCACGCAACGTGAGAGTCAAGAGAATTTGACGATTATTTTTCAGGATATACTTTTACAGCTATTCCAGAAACTCCCTTTTTGATGACGATTTTCGTATCAACTAAATGCTGTTTAATCTGCTCACAGGTTTTGTTCATCTGTGCCACTTCCTGCTGGAATGCTTCTTCACTTGGAAATGCGTCTTTGGAGGCAAGCAGATTTTCCTGCCATTTCTTTGTTTTAGCAAATTTAGTCAACCGGTCATTGATTGCCAGGTGCTTAAAACGGATATAGATTGTCTCTGGAATGAGATTTCCATCCTCATCTTTATCTCCGTCAATCTCCATATCTATCTGATCGTCCATTTTAAAAAGTAAGGTACGAACATCAGAAGTAGTTTCTATATTAAGATCTGTAAAAACATTGATACTTACGCCTAAAGTGTTTGCAATTTTTAAATGCTGGTCAGGCTTGGGATTACGGCTGTCCAGTTCATTTTTACGGATTGTAGTTCCGTCTATACACGCCAGTTGTCCTAACATATTCTGTGAAATTTCTCGGATATTTCAGAATGTTTTAATCTTTTCTCCTACTGTCATAAGGCGACTCCTTTCAGAGGGAGAATAAACAATAGGGACATTTGTATTCTACTATATTCAAGTGAAATAGGGAAGAAAAATAAGAGAGGCCTAGGACAAAAGCAGAAGCAGAACAGTGGGAGAGAGATTTCCTTCAGCAACAGCAGTGCAATTTGGATATCAATTTTGAAAACTTTGTTTAGATATATTACGAAGATATGGAACATAGGCTTCGTGAAAATACCATGAAGACGAAAAGACATCCCATGAAATTATCCTACAAATCGGGGATAAGGATACAATGGGAGCGAAAACAGAAGAAGGACAGTTTGCGGCAAAGATACTGGACTAATACATGCAGGATTTCCAGAGAAGAAATCCAACATTAAAAGAGTGGGTAAAGCAAAAAGCCTTAAAAGCCGGAAAGGGAATTGCAGGTTATCGAAGCTGCAGATGATTCTTAGGGAACAGAAAAATTTTGACATTTCTATTGAAGCGTGATAATATGATTATAGAAAAAGAGTGCTACCGATAGAC
>JAHLFA010000051.1 GCA_018883985.1 Candidatus Ruminococcus intestinipullorum
CATTTCTGGATTCAATATAAGATTTGCGTCATAAAGATTCAATTCATGATATTGTAGCTGTGCAATATTGAAAATAGAATCTCTCAATCCAAATCCTACTAGCAACAATGCCATACAACCTCCAATGCCAAATACAGTCATGAAGAATCTTTTTTTATAGCGTATCAAGTTTCGAATTGTTGCTTTCCAGATGAAATTAAGATGTTTCCAGATAAACGGAATTCTTTCTAGTAAAACTCTTTTTCCTTGCTTAGGTGCTGGAGGCCGCATCAGCTCTGCTGCCTGCTCTTGTAATTCCTTCACACAAGAAAAAATGGTAGCAGCTAATGTACAAACTAACGCTGCAACTGTTGCATATATCCCATAATATGCATGGTATGGTATACATACTGAGTCCATATACGGATAAAGAATTCCGTATGCTGTTACTATAATATATGGGAGTATTTTCTCCCCGATCAGCACTCCAAAAATACTGCCTCCAATGGTTGCACAAAATGCATATCCTATGTATTTACTAGCAATTGAATAACGAGAATAACCCAGAGCCTTCAATGTACCTATCTGTGTTCTTTGTTCCTCTACCATTCGAGTCATTGTTGTTAAACTAATCAAAGCTGCCACTAGGAAAAATAAGACTGGAAAAACTTGACCGATCGCACGCATACGGTCTGCATTTTCACCATAGGAATTATATTCTGGTAAGCTTCCCCTATCATTGATATACCACATTTGAGAATCATTCAATTCCTCAATCTCATCCTTTACATCATCGATTTTCTCATCATAATCATCTGTAAAGGCTGTAAACTCTTCTGCACCTTTTACCTGAATAGCCGCCTCTGTATATACATTCATTTTGAAACTATCTTGCAAAACTGCTAAAAAACCTGATATAGTTCCTGTTCCTATCATACTACTTCCTCTCTGAAAGGAAATATATTGTGGACTACTTACAGTTCCTACAATTGTATAGGTATCTGTTTGCAACTGCATTGTAATTTCCAATTCTGACCCTGAATTTAGTGAAATTTCATCGCCAATCTGATAATCACTTTTTTCCAAAAAAGCATCATCTATTACACATTCGTTCGCTTCTTTTGGCATCCGTCCTTTCTCTAAATGAAGCTGATTCAAAGTGTCTTGTATAGAAAATACATGAACAACCTTTTCACTATCTCCATCCTTACATAGGGCATCTAGGGAATACCCCGCTTCTACCTTTTTCACCCCATCTATTTCTTCCAACGCTTGTACATCTGATTTTGTCAATCCTATTGGACTTATAACTTGTAAATCCATCAACTGATACTCATCAAAATATGCATCCCCTGAAATTCTCATATCAGGCTCTGCTGAACGAATTCCTGAAAAAAATGCAGTTCCTATTGCTACAATAAAGAAAATAGACAAAAAACGTCCCCAGCTTTTTCTTATCTCCATATAAAAATCTTTTCTCAGTGCTTTCTTCTTCATGTAAATCTCCTACCATTCAATTTCGTCGATTGATATCGGATGCTCATTCACTTGCATTTCAGATACTTTTCCATTTTTAATTTTAATTAATCTATCTGCCATTGGTGTAATTGCAGAGTTATGAGTGATAACAATTACTGTCATCCCACGCTCTCGACACATATCCTGAAGTAATTTTAAAATCGCTCTCCCTGTATTATAATCTAGTGCACCTGTAGGTTCATCGCATAATAAAAGCTTTGGATTTTTAGCAAGTGCCCTAGCAATAGAAACTCTTTGTTGCTCTCCACCTGAAAGCTGAGCTGGGAAATTGTTCATTCGATTTCCTAAGCCTACTTCTTCCAAAACTTTTTTTGCATCCAAAGGATTTTTACAAATTTGCAATGCCATCTCCACGTTCTCTAATGCTGTTAGATTTGGAATTAAATTATAAAACTGAAATACAAAACCAATCTCATCTCTGCGATATCCCGTTAACTGTTTTTCACGATACTTGGTAATATCTTTTCCATCTACTGAAATGGTTCCACTTGTTGCTGTATCCATTCCTCCTAAAATATTAAGAACTGTTGTTTTTCCTGCTCCACTAGGCCCTACAATTACAACAAATTCACCTTTTTCAATTGAAAAGCTAATACCATCTACTGCTCGTATTTCTACTTCTCCCATATGATAAATTTTAGTAATATCCTGTAATTTTACAAAGTCTTTCATATTCTCTATCTTCTGTTCCTTTCCTTACACAAAGTTCATCCTATAACTGTAGATTTTCCCAGTTTTCTCCAGCTCCAAAGGTTTCTTTAAATCGTTTAGGTAGACTTTCTCCTTGTGACAAAAGTTTCTGATACTGCAAAATACAATCTACAGCTAATGGTACTGCCTCTTCATATACTTTCTTTAGTAAAATACAATAGTTCTCACATGCTGTATTTGCTTCTCTTCCCATGACTAAGCCCTGGAACTCATCGTACTTTCCTGCCAATTGTAATGCTTTGTAAATCAACTCTTCTTTACCCTTATTATCTGCTGCTAGTACTTTATGACACCAAATCATAGACTTAAGTGCCTTTCTTATCTTTTCTGTAGAAACACCTTCATAAAATGGTGCAATGATATTTGCATTTTTCTTCGTTGGCTTTACATGCTCTACTCTCGTATTCTTAGTAGGGATAAGCTGGTCCTCAAGCATCAAATAACGATCCAATTCCATCTCTATCTCCGAATGGCTAATTCCGCTTACTTGAATCATTTTTTCTATGTATGGATGACACTCACTATCTAAAGCAAAATGACAAATAACTCCATACATATATGCCCTTGCTGCTGCCTTATCTTGTATCTTTTCTATAACTTCTTTACTACGAAGAAAAAAAGATTCTGCTGGCTCTTCGTGGAGTATCACACCTTTTTTACTCACAGAATTTGAAGAAAAAATATTGTAGTAAAACAGAATATCTGGGCCGTGCAAGCCAATATCAAAAAGCTCTCTATTTTTCTCAATTGATTGCTGAATTCTATTTGGAAGAACGCTCAAAACATCTTTCCCAAATCGATAGTGTGTATATGTTGTAGGCATAATTAAGACCCCTTTCTATGTTTCGTTCCCCTTTGTATATTCTCATTGCTGATATACTATAAATCTACCTATATCTTATCATAAATCTCAAAAAAATAAACTAAAAACATCATCCCCTTTTCCATTTCATTTCCCCCTTGACTTTTCTTAAATTTGTTCTATATTATATATAGTACGGTTTATACTCGTATCTTATTTTATATGGGCTTGTACTGGTTTCGACAGGGATCTTGAAGATGGAGAAGCTATCCGCAGGCAGATGCGTCAAATCGCAAACTTAAAATTAAACGCAAACGAAAATTACGCGTTAGCAGCCTAGTTGCTGCTTGTCAGCCTTAGGGCACTCACACTCTAAGAATCTGGCATCGACTTTGTGAGAAACGATGGCAGCAAAGCTTTGAGCTGTCAGGCGTATTATGAAGCTACCAAACCTGCAGGGATGTCAATTTTCATGCTGGGGAGGGAATCTTAAAGAATTGACTATGATAGTAGAAGTACATGGGATAGGTTTTTGGACGCGGGTTCGATTCCCGCCAGGTCCACTTTTTTGGGAACAGCAAAAATTCGCTAGTTCCCTATTTTATTGGGTTTTTCAGACTGTTGGGGTACGTTACCTCCCTTCCATATTGTTTACATAAATTGTTCTACGTGCTGCACCTTCTTTTCTCAGATAATTGCCTTCAACCATCTCCTGTAAAACAGCTCTTGCTCTACGCTGTTTTACTTCTAAAAGTTCTGCAACCATAGAAGTTGTAATGAAGCCATTTTCCAATACATATTGATAAATCTTCCGTTCCTGCTCATTATTCGGCACTTTGTCAGCATTATTCAGATTATAATAACCTTATTTTTTTGCTGTTTAAGGACTTATCCTCCTCTGAATCACTAAAAGCAGCCATACACCAAAATGTACGACTGCTATGTAACAGAGATATCTGCCTCATTTATAAAACATCTCCGTCATTTCATCAATCAATGACGGAGATAAATATTTCTATGACTTAGATTCTGACATAACCAGTAGCCAGTCCGGAAGCCACTTTGGTGATGTAACCACTCTAAGTAGTTTATCCATTTCTCTGAATCTCGTTTAATCCCCTTACCATCTCATTGTACACGAATTTTTTCACCAGCATAAATAAGATTTGGATTCTCAATCTGATTCCACTGCTGCAACTGTGAGATTGATGTATGAAATTGTTCTGCAATGCCTGATAGGGTATCCCCCTCCTGAATTGTATAATATTGCTCTGTTTTTTCTTGATAAAATCCCCGTATATCCCCATCATTTACCCAACAAAGTCCATTATCCAACAAATAAGGATTTCTAGCACCCTCTTGAATTCTCGTAATCACTCCATGGTTTCGTATCATATCACTTGCCTGAATCGCCTGACTAATTGGAGCTGTACTAGATTCATAGCAAGTAGAAAATACAATATTTTGTCCAATTTTGTATCTATATCCAGTTGGTTTTTTATCTTCCCCACGTATAAGATTTGGAAAATCCTTATAACATAAGTTTAAATCAACATTTCCAGAAATACCGACCATTCGTCCTTGACTTGTATACTGCCAAATATCTTCCCCTAAATTTGGTTTCACTCCTGGATTTCCATTGTTAATTCCATAGGATGCAACCCACTTCGTAAATCGTACAAGACTTGAAAGTGTACTTTCCCACCAACTTTCATCTGCATAAATACCACACCAGTATCCTTCTTTTTCAATTAGATTTCCAAATTGCTCTGCTAATATGGGCGCATTGGCTCTAGCTCCTTCAAACTCTAAATCAAGATAGATAGGAAAAGATAATTCATAGCCCTTTATCAACCGTAATACATGCTGAGCCTCTGACTGAATTTGCTCTTGATTTGTAGCGTAAGAATATAAATATGTGCCAAATGGTATACCCAATCGAGTACATTCATCTGCATTTCTCTTCCACTGCTTATCATCCTGTGATGCAATATCATTTCCATATCCACATCTAATAATTGCTCCATCAATATGACCCTTTATCTCATTCCAATTAATCAAACCTTGATATTCACTGACATCTATTAACTGCATCGAATCTACTTCCTTTCATCTAATAACTTAAAGGAAACCTTATGTTCTCTATTTAACATATGTATCTTTGCTTTTAATGTTGTCAGAAATACTAAAAACTCTCTCTATAAATTTTCTCTATTTTTGAAATAATTCTAATATTTTACTCTTAAAATCACCAAATTCAGGAGAAATTCTCGCTCCTACTTTCATCAAAATATCACCCGTATATTCTTGACCATTTAATATATATATCTTTTCTGGACTTAATCCTTTTAAACGAATAAATCGACTTTTCAAATTTGCTTTTGCTTGTACTTGAACATAGAAGAGCAGTGCTTTATCTCGGTCATTGCTTACAACCATCCAACTATCATAATGCCCATTCTCACTAACAGACGCAAGCCTATAATAGTCTCCCTCTCGAATCAAATCGTTATATTTATGATAATTTTGTGTCTGTTCTTTTACCAATTCTTTCTCCGCATCTGATAACTTTGTAACATCTAACTCGTAACCAAATGTACCAAAAAGTGCAACATCCCCTCTCGTTTCAAATGGTGTATCTCTTCCAACCGTATGATTTGGACATACACTGACATGGGAACCTATTGTTGAAACAGGGTATAGAAGTGCTGTTCCTTCTTGAATTGCCAAACGTTCTATGGCATCCGTATTATCTGAACACCAAATTTGAGGACTATAATAAAGCATCCCTGCATCAAATCTAGCACCTCCTCCAGAACAATTTTCTAATAGGATATCTGGAAATTCTGTTACAAGCCTTTCTTGCATTTTGTAGACGCCTAACATATACCGATGATATAATTCTCCTTGCTGGTCTGCTTTAAGATTTGCACTTCCTAATGTTGTCAACTGCCGATTCATATCCCATTTCACATAAGAAATATCTGCACTTCTTAGAATATTGGATATCATCTGATAAACTGCCTCTACAACATCCTCTCGAGAAAAATCTAATACATATTGTGCACGACTTTGTGTTATAGAACGTTGTGGTATTTGAATTGCCCAATCTGGATGTGCCTGATACAATAACGAGTTTGGCGAAATCATTTCTGGCTCCACCCAAATACCAAACTTCATCCCTGTTTTTTTCACATCCTCGACAAGCTTATGCAACCCACCTTTTAATTTCTCCTCATTTACAAACCAATCCCCTAAAGAACTATCATCATTGTTTCTATTTCCAAACCATCCATCATCCATAACAAGCATTTCAATGCCTAATTTCGATGCTTCTTTTGCAATTTCTAACAATTTCTTTTCATCAAAATCAAAATATGTAGCCTCCCAATTATTGATTAAAATTGGACGTTTTGTATGTAAATATTTACTTCTAATTAAATGACTTCGATAGAGGTTATGGAAAGTACGTGTCATTTCCCCAAGCCCCTTAGAAGAGTAAACCATCACAACCTCTGGTGCTATAAATTTCTCTTTTGGATTTAATTTCCATGTAAATCCTTCTGGATGTATTCCCATTGTCATTCTAAGAGAATCAAACTGATTTTTTTCTACCTGAGCTATAAAATTGCCTGAATACACAAAATTCATCGCATAAACTTCACCAAAATCCTGTGTTGTTTCTGGTGTTACTAATGCCATAAATGGATTCTCCTGATGGCTAGATTTCCCCCTAAATGATGCAATATTTTGTCTGCCATAACCTACTGGTATTCTTTGAATATGTCGTTCTCTTCCCCAAGCACCAAAAAGCCCCATTACTTCAAATCCTCTGTCCTCCATATCTAGACATGCACTAAGCACCTTTTCTAAATATACGACCTCTTTACCTTCATTTTCCACTATTACAGAACGCATAATAGCATCAATTCCCTCAAAGATAGAATACTGTAGTGTCGCTTTGATACCAAGCAGTTGATCTTTAAGATAAACTTTAAGAGTCATAGAATCTTTTTCACTTCCCCATGTTGCTGGCAAGCCCTCTAATACTGGTTTTCCCTCTTCAATTGTATAACCACTGTAACATAATTCACTTCCTCTATGGCCATTTACACTTCTGATACATATTGCTGATTCCCTATAATCTCCCATTCCTGATTCTGGATACTCCATAGGTGCACAATCAAGAAATGCCTCCTTCTCCCTGAGATTCTTTGATGGAACAAAAGGAGGTTCATCTTCTCTTAGAATATACCTTATATTAGGACTTTGTATTTTGCTTCCATAATATAAATGCTCCAAATAACAGTCATCTACAATAGCCATACTATATGTCGTGTTTTCTGTATGTAGCATAAACACCTTTTGTTGTTCATAAAATTGTATCTCCATTCTTCTCCTCCTACTTCAACTATTTTTGAAATCAAGAAAAGATTAGGTACCAAACCATTTGATACCTAATCTTAATTACATTACTTAAAATAGTCCCTTCAATGCTGGATAATATTGCTTGAACTTTTGATATCTTTCTTCATACTTATCCACAAGCTCTGCTTCTGGTTCTACAGTTTCCACCACTTTGATTAATTTATCCACAGCAGTTTCCACATCCGTATACTCTCCACATCCGACAGCTGCTAAAATTGCAGCACCATATCCTGGACCCTCTTCGCTCTCAATAACATCAACCTTAACATTCATAATATTAGCGAGCATTTTCTTCCATAATGGACTCTTTGCTCCACCACCACAAATCTTCGTGCGTTCAATCTGTATACCAAGACTTCTCGCAACCTCTAGTGAATCACGAAGTCCAAATATAACCCCTTCTAATACAGCCTGTGTCATCTCTTCCCTTGTTGTGTCCATTGACATCCCAATAAACGCAGCTCTAGCACTTGGATCATTGTGTGGAGAACGCTCTCCCATCAAATATGGTAGATAAAATACGGTATTCTCACCCAACTTTGTGATATTTTCCTGCTCTTTGCTATACTCTTTTGTTTTTAAGATTTCATCCATCCACCATTTATTACAAGACGCTGCACTAAGCATACATCCCATCAAATGATAATTTCCATCAGCATGGTCAAAAGAATGTAATGCATTGTTTTGGTCTACCCCAAATGTTTTACTAGAGATGAAAATTGTTCCAGATGTTCCAAGTGAAATATTACATCTTCCATCCCCAACTGTGGCTGTTCCAATAGCAGCTGCAGCATTATCTCCTGCTCCAGCTATAATCTTCACCTCAGTAGAGAGTCCTAACTCTTTAGCCAACTCCTCTTTTAGTGTCCCAACCACTTCATAACTTTCATACAATCTAGGAAGCTGTTCCTCTGTAATACCACAAATTTGAAGCATTTCCTTGGACCAACACTTATGTTCTACATCTAACAGCAGCATTCCCGAAGCGTCTGAATAATCTGTACAGAAAGTTCCTGAAAGTTGATATGCCAGATAATCTTTTGGAAGCATAATTTTACAAATTCTAGAAAATAATTCTGGTTCATTTTCTTTCATCCATAATATTTTAGGTGCTGTAAATCCAGCAAATGCTATATTGGCTGTGTACTTTGAAAGTTTATCCTTTCCAATTATCTGATTTAGATACTCAGTTTCTTTTGTGGTTCTTCCATCATTCCATAAAATTGCAGGTCTTAGAACATTATCCTCTTGATCCAGTGCTACTAATCCATGCATCTGTCCACCAAAGCTAATTCCTCTAACTTGTGTTTTATCACAATCTGCAAGTAACTCTTTCATCCCAGCTAAGCTTTGTTCTAACCAATCTGATGGATTCTGCTCAGACCATCCTGGATTTGGGAAATACAATGGATACTCCTTAGAAACTATGCGATGTATTTTCCCTAATTCATCCATCAATAACAGCTTAACTGCAGAAGTTCCTAAATCAACTCCTATATATAACATCTTTAGCCTCCAATTTTAATTCCATGGATTTTCTGTTGGATATCTCACACCTTTTGGCTGATTATATCCAATCTCATTTACATCTACACCAACATATTTGAATACTTCATACAATGCCTTGCCCCATTTACCAAATGCAACTGCACCGTGATGTGGATAGTTTCCTTCAATCAATACGTGACGATAAAATCTTCCCATTTCTGGAATTGCAAAAATTCCAATAGAACCAAATGAACGTGTTGCAACTGGAAGTACCTCTCCTTGTGCAATGTATGCACGTAATTTACAATCTGCTGTACTTTGCAATCTAAAGAATGTAATATCTCCAGGTACAATATCTCCTTCTAATGTTCCTTGTGTAACCTCTTCTGGAAGTGCTCTTGCCATAATCATTTGATATTTCATCTCACAGAAAGATAACTTAGAAGATGCTGTATTTCCACAGTGGAATCCCATAAAAGTATCTTTTTGTGTATATGGGAATTTTCCTTCGATATCTTCTTTGTACATATCATTTGGTACTGTATTGTTAATATCTAATAGAGTAACAGTGTCTTCACTTACAACAGTTCCAATAAATTCACTTAATGCACCATAAATATCTACCTCACAAGATACAGGAATTCCTTGTGCAGTTAAACGGCTATTTACATAACATGGAACAAATCCGAACTGTGTTTGGAAAGCAGGCCAGCATTTTCCTGCAATTGCTACATACTTTCTATATCCTCTATGCTCTTCTACCCAATCCTTTAAAGTAAGTTCGTATTGTGCAAGCTTAGCAAGAATTTCAGGTTTCTTATTTCCTGCCCCTAATTCTTCTTCCATTTCTTTTACAATTGCTGGAATTCTCTCATCTCCATCATGCTTATGGAATGCCTCAAACAAATCCAATTCTGAGTTTTCTTCAATTTCTACTCCTAAATTGTACAACTGTTTAATTGGTGCATTACATGCCAAGAAGTTTAATGGACGTGGTCCAAAGCTAATAATCTTTAAGCTATTCAATCCTATAATAGCTCTTGCAATTGGACGGAATTCTGCAATCATGTCTGCACACTCTTGTGCGTTTCCTACTGGATACTCTGGAATATATGCTTTTACATTTCTCAATTTTAAATTGTAGCTTGCGTTAAGCATTCCACAGTAAGCATCTCCACGTCCTTGTATTAGGTTATCTCCTGATTCCTCTGCTGCTGCGATAAACATCTTTGGTCCATCAAAATGTTTTGCTAGCAATGTTTCTGCTATTTCTGGTCCAAAGTTTCCTAAGTATACAACCAATGCATTACATCCAGCTTGTTTAATATCCTCTAAAGCCTGCACCATATGGATTTCACTTTCTACGATACAGATTGGACATTCATAAATTTCTGCATCTCCATATTTTTCTTTGTATGCTTTGATTAAGTTTTCTCTTCTTGTTACAGACAAGCTCTCTGGAAAACAATCTCTACTTACTGCAACAACTCCAATTTTTAATTCTGGCATATTACTCATAATTTTTCTTTCCTTTCTTTTTTCAATATTTATGATAAAACTTCAATATTTTCCCCTTGTAAACCTACAACTGCACCTTCAATTCCTGCTTCTTCATGAGCAAGCAACCATTTATTTACTGCAGTTAATAACCGATCTTCCCCCTCCATTTTCGGTTGAAATGGCAAAGCTTCATTTGTTCCCTTAGGTAAAACGACAATACAGCGAAATCCTTCTGGATTGGCGTTACATGGTGCATAATGCAGTGTTGTTGCATAAAGTTCCACTGCTGTACCTGCTGGCACAAAAAAGGCTTCTATCTTTCCTGTATCATATGTATCATCCTCTTGAATATCTTGCTGTGCTCCCAAAAGTAAAATCAAATCTGTCACTGCAATATCAATTTCTGAAGAACGATGGTATTCTACTGCATTTAATTTGGTATTCTTTCCATTGCAGTATCCAATCTGAATTGGAATCCCTCCAAACCCCTGATTCTTCACCTCTTCTGCATCAGCTAAAATCTCCATAGATTCTACGGATGGCACGTAAATAACATCATCTGGTAGTGGAGTATGTTCCATTTCCTTAAGTAACTTTGAAACAGGAAGATTGTTCATGACTTTTCCATATCTTGAAAAGGCACTATCTGTTACTTTCTTAATTTCCATAAAAAATGACCTCCTATAGAAACTATATTTTCTGTTTCCTATAGTGGTCATTTTATCAACTTTCCATATAAAATTCGACCTATTATTTGTCTATTTTAGGTCAATTTTTTGTCTTTTTGATATTCTTCACGATACTTACTAGGCAATATGCCATACTGATTAGTAAATGCCCTTGCAAATGCCTTTCCATTTGGAAATCCATGATTTAACGCAATTTCACTTAATGTATCTTGACTTCTTTGCAAATCTTTTAGTGCATATCTTAGTCTAATATCTTGAAGATAGGATTTGAAATTAATTCCAGCATACTTTTGAAACATCCGAGATAAATATGTAGGAGAATATCCAAATATGCGAGCTATTGTAACAAGATTTAAGTCCGTATTATAATTTTCTTTCACATAGGATGTAATTGCCGATAACTTATTTAAATTCTTGTTTTTGCGTAACTGCTCCTCTGTAATATCCGTTTCCTGATAAACTGCAATTAAACGATGCATAATCAGATAAAAAAATCCCTTTACTTGCATATCATATCCACGTTGTTTCTGTAAATATATCTCATACATTGTCTGAATATATCGCATCATTTCCACATCACATTCCTTGGAATAATGTGTAAAACGAATCATTTGTTCTGCTGTAAAATAATTTTCGAATAATCGCAATGGGATTTGCAATACAATTGTTTTATTCGGTTCTGGTGAGTGTACTGCATGAACTTCATTTGAATTTACAATAAGAAATTCTCCTTTAGAAAGCACATACTTTTCATCCTCTATGTAAAACTTAAGTCCCCCTTCGCATACGGCAAATATCTCCACAGATCTGTGCCAATGTCTGCCTCTTTCGTAATTCCCATTCTTCCCCTCAAAAAGAAAGAGTTTAAATGGTAAATCCTCATTTGGCATAATTAATTCATGATCAAACTGTATCATAACACTAATATTTTAACTCTATATTTTTTACATCTGTAATAAACATATGACCTGGTGCATGTGTAATTACAAAATCTGGCTTTGTATTCATAATCACATTTTGAGGGGTTACTCCACATGGCCAAAATACAGGAACTTCACCCTCTCGAATCGTTACACTATCCCCATAATCTGGAGTTTGGATATTTTGAATACCAATCAATTCTGGGCTTCCAATATGGATAGGTGCTCCATGTACTCTTGGCATTGCTGCTGTTACTTGAACAGATTTCACTACCTGTTCGTAAGGTACAGGCCGCATACTTACTACCATATTTCCATGGAAGATTCCTGCTTCTGTGCAAGCAATATTAGTATTATACATTGGAACATTGCATTCTTCTTCAATATGACGTACAGGAACCCCTGCCTCTAGCAGTTCTGCCTCAAATGAGAAACTACATCCTATCAGAAAACTAACTAAATCATCTCTCCAAAACTGCTCTACGTCTGTATATTCCCCTTTTAGAATGCCTTTTTCATAAATACGATATTTTGGAAAATCTTTCGCTATATCTGCATCCTTCGCCATCATTTGAAGTGCTCGACTTCCCACATCGCTCACCTCTAAAATTGGACAAGGACGAGGATTTCTCTGTGCAAACAAAAGAAAATCATAGGCTAAATCTTTTGGCAAAATCACAAGATTTGCTTGTGCATACCCTGCACACATTCCTGCTGTTGGTCCTGTAATTTTCCCCTCTCGTATCAATGAACGTACTTCACTTGGTTTCATATCTGCATAATTCATGATGCATCCTCCTTTTATCATTTTTTTATTTATAAGTTACGGATTTTAAACTCTCTTTGTGCCTCCCTCCTTTGATCCTTTTTAGCAATGTCATCTCTTTTATCATACAATTTTTTACCTTTTGCCAACCCTATTTCCACTTTTACAAGACTCCCACTAAAATACACCTTCAGTGGTACAACTGTATTCCCTTTTTCCTTCATTTTTCCAAATATTTTCTCAATCTCTTTTTTATGAAGCAAAAGTTTTCTAATTCTCAATGGGTCTTTATTAAATATATTACCTTTTTCATAAGGAGAAATGTGCATACCATATAAAAACATTTCTCCTTTTTCAATACGAATAAAAGCTTCTTTAATACTGCATTGTCCCATACGTAACGATTTTACTTCTGTACCATGTAATACAATACCTGCTTCGTATTTTTCCAATATAAAATAATCATGATACGCCTTTTTATTATTTGCAATTAGTTTTTCTTCTACTTTTCCCATGCAATCACCTTCTTCTAGAATTCGTCATCATATTCTTGCTCATCATTACAAAATTCAAAGTCAATCGTACGTTGTAAATGGTCTGTTCCAATTACACGAATTCTTACACTTTGCCCTAATTTGTATACATTTCTTGTATGAGCTCCTATCAATTCATACTGCTCTTCCCAGTATTCATAATGGTCATCTCTCATATTGGTTACATGAACTAATCCTTCAATTGTATTTTCTAGTTCTACATAAGCTCCCCATTTTGTAATACCAGAAATTACACCATCGAACTCTTCACCAATTCTTTGCTGCATATATTCTACTTTTTTCAGCTTCAGCGTTTCTCTTTCTGCCTCCTCTGCTCGACGTTCCATTTCACTCGACTGCATTGCTACTTCTGGCAATATTTTACCATAATGTGCAATTCGCTCCTCTGTCATACGTCCTCTTATATTCTCCTTAATAATTCTATGAATTTGCAAATCTGGATATCTTCGTATTGGAGAAGTAAAGTGTGTATAATATTTAGCTGCTAATCCAAAATGTCCTGTATTTTCAGGTGTGTATTTCGCCTGTTTCATAGAACGCAGTGCCAAACGGCTAATCAATGCCTCTTCTGGGGTATCTTCTATTTTTTCTAATAACTTTTGTACTTCTTTCGGGCGTATTTCATTTCCCATGTGAATGTGATACCCAAAATTATTAATAAATGTACTTAATTTTTTTATTTTTTCTTCATCTGGTGCTTCATGCGTACGATATAAAAATGGCAGCTCTCTCCAAAAATATTCTTCTGCTACAGTTTCATTTGCTGCTAGCATAAAATCTTCTATCATCTTTGTAGCTACATTTCTATCATAAGGCTTTAATTCCACAGGCTTCCCTTGTTCATCTAACAAAATTTTTGTTTCAGGAAAATCAAAATCGATGGAACCTCTTGCTTTTCTACGTTTTCTCAAGATACTAGATACAAAGGCCATCTTTTCAAACATAGGAACAAGCTCTTTATACTTCTTACACTCCTCCTCATCCTGCTCTTCTAAAATCTTGGCAACACTTGTATAAGACATTCTTTCATCTACCTTTATGACTGTTTCTGCAATCACATGCTCTATGATTTCCCCTTTTTGGTTGATTGTCATAATACAGCTTAATGCC
Source organism: Candidatus Ruminococcus intestinipullorum (assembly GCA_018883985.1). Taxonomy (GTDB): domain Bacteria; phylum Bacillota; class Clostridia; order Lachnospirales; family Lachnospiraceae; genus Mediterraneibacter; species Mediterraneibacter intestinipullorum_A. The sequence continues at coordinate 14,487 of JAHLFA010000051.1, forward strand.
AATCTATTTTCACCTTCATTTAAAGAACAAATTCCATTGGATAATTTGTGTGGAAGCATAGGGATTACACGGTCTGCCAGATAAACGCTTGTCCCCCTCTTTAGTGCTTCCCGATCTAATGCACTTCTTTCCTGAACATAATTGCTTACATCAGCTATATGAACTCCTAGCCGATATCCTTCCTCTATCTCTTCTAGAGAAACAGCATCATCCAAATCTTTTGCATCCTCTCCGTCAATTGTTACCATTTGTAAATCTCGTAAATCAAGACGACCTGCCATATCCGCTTCACTTACCTCTTTGCCTACACGTTCTGCTTGATTTAGAACTCTCTCTGGAAACTCAACTGGTAAATCAAAAGACTTTACGATAGATAGAATATCCGTACCAGGGTCGTTTACATGTCCTATAATTTCAATGACTTTTCCCTCTGGCTTCATATTCTCTCCACCATAGGAAGTAAGCTCCACGATTACCTTATGCCCTGTCATAGCACCCTTTTCTTTTCCTGCTGGAATGTAAATATCTTTAAAAAATCTTTGATTATCTGGTCTTACAAATCCAAAATTTTTATTCTTTTCAAATAGACCAACTACTTTTGTCATTCCATGAGAAATTACACGAACAATTTTTCCCTCTTTTCGCTTCCCTTCCACGACTTTCGTAATGACAAATTCAACCTCATCTCCTTGAAAGGCCCCTCCTGTATTTTCTTCAGATATAAAAATATCCTCCTCTTCGCCTTCTTGTAATACAAATCCAAAGCCTCTTGCATTTGCCTGAAAAATCCCCTTCAGACGTTGTGCCTGTCCTTTCACATATTTTCCTTTTTTAGAAAGATAAATCTTTCCTTCAGCTTCCAATGCATCTAAAACACTCTTTAAATCGTCTCTTTGCTCCTTAGGAATTTGCAATAGAACAGCAATCTCCTTCAACTTCATTGGAACATATAAATCATCGCATATAAAATCGTAAATTACCTTTTTCCTTTTTTCAAACATAGGATCCATGCTTTCACCTTCTTTCACCTTTCATCTCTTATTTTTCATAAAGAAAAAACACCCTATTCCCGAATAGAGTGTTCCAAAGCCTTATCTTAGTTAAATACGCCTAGATTCAATACTAAAGCCAGTACAATAAATAAAATTGCCAAAAACTTCGTAGACTTCACAAGAGCTCCTTCCATAGAACGTCCCTTATTCTGTCCCCAATACGAATCAGCAATACCACTGATTGTACCAAGCCCTGCAGATTTCCCCTCCTGCAGAAGAATAATTGCTGATAAAGCAATACAATCTATTACAAAAATAATCGTTAGAACAATTTTCAAGATCTCCATAAGTTTACGCCTCCCGTGGATAGATTATCCACAGTGTACCATAAAGCGTACAAATCTGCAATGTTTTTTTAATTGGGGACGTAGTAAAATTCAATTTTACTACGTCCCCAATTAAACATCTTCTATTCGCAAGAGCTGATTACAGCCTATTACACATCCACGCCTAAAGGGTACATCAATTCGAATCATTGGTACCTGAAACGCAACTGCAAAATCTGCTAAAAGTGTTCCTTCTATTTCTTGATTCATATCAAAAATTATAGGTTCATATTCTCTTTTGTTTATATTTTGTGCTGCATCTGTTACCGTCCCCATGCTATATAAATGAAATGGTATCACAGTTCCCATCTTGACAAGTACCTGCTCTTCCAAGCGATAGCCTGATAGCTCTATTGTCTGTTCTAATAATTTTATCATCTCTTGGACGTTAAAATTTTTTTGTGTATATTGTTCTTCCCAAATATGTCTAATTTTAGTACACATTCTTATACTTTCTCTAAAACTTTTTGGTTGTACAGGAATAATTTGAAATTCTTGTATATTTAAATGCTCCTTATATTCTCCTTTTTCTCCTGATAATGTCATGATTGGAATTGGCATTTTTTTATTTCCTATCCCACCTAAATAACGATATACTGGGATTTTTTTTGCTGCTGCAGCTGTACGTACAACTGCCGATGAAATACAAAAAATCACATCAGTTGCTAGCCCCACACCTTTTTCTTTTGCAATCATTTTTCTTAAAATTTCATCAATCCCTTTTTGGTCGAAAATATTCTTTCCAATAAGAATTTCTGCAATTTGCCCATTGATGCATTGTAGTACTAATTCTAAGTTTTTCATAGATTCGCTGGAAGGAACGGACGCCCTGCCCACAACATGCTCCCCTGCAAGTACTTCCACCTCTATTGTGGAGTTACCTTCATAATCTAGTATTTCTCTTGCGTAAATATCCCGAATAGGTAAATACTGATACATAAATTCCTTCCTCCTTATAGAATGCTACATTCTATTTGTAACTTTGAGTGTAGTATTTCCAATTATCCTATCTTCATGCGTTGACGAATGAGATTATGTAGGTTACAATTCGTGTATACGAAAGGGGAACTCAAAATGAAAAGCAAATTTCAATATTTTTTACTTTTAACATTCAGCATTTTTATTACGGCAATTGGTACATATTTCTTTAAATTTCCAAATAATTTTACCTTTGGTGGTGTTACTGGTCTTGCCGTTTTAGTTGCAAATACTGGTTTTATGTCTGCTGGTGACTTTAACTTTATTATGAATATGATACTCTTAGCCATTGGGCTCATCATTTTGGGTAAAAAATTTGCTGCAAAAACAGCTTACTGTAGCATTTTGCTTTCCGTTACATTATCGTTACTGGAACGCATCTACCCCTTAACTGAACCTTTGACGAATCAACCGATGTTAGAACTTTGCTTCGCCATTGCACTTCCATCACTTGGTTCTGCTATTTTATTTAACATTGGCTCTTCTAGTGGAGGTACTGATGTTATTGCCATGATTTTAAAAAAATATTCTAGTGTAAATATCGGGAGAGCTCTTCTGCTTACAGACTTATCAATTACAATTGTAGGTTGCTTTATGTTTGATATTGCAACTGGATTATATTCGTTTTTAGGATTAGCAATTCGCTCTTTTATGATTGACAACTTCATAGAAAGTTTTAATCTGTCCAAATATTTTAATGTTGTTTGCGATAATCCTAAGCCAATCTGTGATTATATTGTAAATGATTTAAAAAGAAGTGCAACTGTATGCCATGCTCAAGGTGCTTTTTCTGGAAAGGACAAATATATTGTTTTTACTGCACTCAATCGTCCACAAGCTGTACGTTTACGTAATTTTATTAAAGATGCAGAACCTGATGCATTTATTTTAATTTCAAATACAAGTGAAATTATTGGAAAAGGTTTTCATAATGTTTAAAATAATTAAAGGAGAAAGTTAATGAAACATCTTGTAATTGCCGAAAAGCCTTCTGTAGGCAGAGATATAGCTCGTGTTTTAAAATGTACACAAAAACACAATACTTACATAGAGGGAAATGATTATATTGTAACTTGGGCATTAGGTCATCTCGTAACACTTGCAGATCCTGAGCAGTACGGTGAACAATATAAAAATTGGGATTTAAACACTTTGCCAATGCTTCCAAAACAATGGAAGCTTGTTGTAATCAAACAAACAGGACGCCAATTTCAAACAATAAAAGACTTGATATCTCGAAAAGATGTATCTGACATTATTATTGCTACAGATGCTGGTCGTGAGGGAGAATTGGTTGCTCGTTGGATTTTAGAAAAATCAGGAAATAAAAAACCAGTTCAGCGACTTTGGGTGTCCTCTGTCACAGACAAGGCTCTTAAAGATGGTTTCTCAAATTTAAAACCAGGAAAAAACTATCTACCTCTTTATCACGCTGCTGTTGTACGTGCCAAATCCGATTGGCTTGTAGGAATCAATGCTTCTCGGGCATTGACATGCAAATATAATGCACAGCTTTCCTGTGGGCGTGTACAGACTCCAACTCTTGCTATGATTGCAGCACGAGAAAATGAAATCAAGCAATTTGTTCCTAAATCTTTCTATGGACTACAACTTGTAGCTGGAAATATTACTTTTACTTGGAAAGATACCTCTTCTGGTTCCTCACAAACGTTCCATAAAGAAAAGATTGAGCATATAAAGTCATCTATCTCAGGCATTGATTCATTTCAGATTACAACTGTAGAAAAAAAGGCGAAAAAATCTTTCTCATCTGGACTATATGATTTAACTACATTACAAAGAGAGGCAAATCAACGCTTTGGTTTTTCTGCAAAAGAAACTTTGACTATTATGCAAAAACTTTACGAAACCTATAAAGTGCTGACATATCCACGAACAGACTCTCGCTATCTTACACAAGATATCGTCCCTACTTTAAAAGAAAGACTAAAAGCCTGTGCTGTTGGACCTTACAGTAAAATTGCTGGACGCCTTTCCATGCAGACAATCAAGGCTCATCCTTCGTTTGTTAATAATCAAAAGGTATCTGACCATCATGCAATTATTCCTACAGAACAGTATGTTCCATTGAGTGAAATGAGCAATGAAGAACGAAAAATTTATGATATGGTCATTCGTAGATTTTTAGCCGTTTTATCCCCAGCTTGTGAATACGAAGAAACTTTGATTCATGGTTCTATAAATCAAGAAACTTTTTGTGCAAAAGGAAGTATCATTCGTTCCTTAGGATGGAGGGAAGTTTATGATGGAACATTTCACGATGACGATACTGAGAATGAAAATACCATACAACAGCAAACACTTCCCGATATAAAAGAGGGGGCTAACCTTTCTATCAAAACTATTAAAATAACAGAAGGGAAAACAAAACCTCCTGCTTATTTTACAGAAGGTACTTTAATTGCTGCTATGGAGAACCCTACAAAATATTTACAACACAAGGATAAGTCTATAATCAAAACCTTGGGTGAAACTGGTGGTATTGGAACAGTTGCTACAAGAGCTGACATCATAGAAAAACTGCTCCATAGCTTTCTCATGGAAAAGAAAGGGAATGAAATCCATATTACTTCTAAGGGAAAACAGTTACTTTCTCTTGTTCCACATGATTTAAAAAGCCCTGAACTTACAGCAATGTGGGAAGTGCGTTTACAAGCAATTGCACAAGGAAAAGAATCCGATAAAGGATTTATGAAAGAAATTGAAAACTATACTAAAAATCTGATTGAAGAAATTAAAACTGCTGATGGTACATTTCGCCATGATAATATGACACGAACTAAATGTCCTCAATGTGGAAAATTTCTTCTAGAAGTAAATGGAAAGCACGGAAAACTTCTTGTTTGTCAGGATAGAGAATGTGGATATAGGGAAACTATTTCCCGACATACAAATGCTCGTTGTCCAGTTTGCCATAAAAAGATGGACTTAGTTGGTAAAGGAGATGGTCAACGTTTCGTTTGTACTTGTGGTCATAAAGAAAAGTTAAGTGCTTTTGAAGAACGAAAAAAAAGAGAAGGCAAAGGTGCAAGTAAAAAGGATGTAAATAATTACCTAAAGAAACAAGCTAAACAGGCAAATGAACCTATTAATAATGCTTTTGCAGAAGCCTTCTCTAAATTAAATTTAAATTAGTAGAAATAATGATCTCCTATCTGCATTCCAGAAGTTCCATTTCCAAAATATAAGCAATCTCCAACAGGATTTGCTCCTGCCATTGCATCCTGTGCTGCTTGCAGCGTTGATGGTGTATAACTTTCTGATGCCAAAACTTCATCCAACCAACCCGTAATAGCAGGGCCAAATTGACCTGGTTGATAAATTACTTCTGAAATGGTATTTGGATACAGTCCGCTTCGTACTCTATTCATAACGACTGCTCCTACGGCAACCTGCCCCTCATAAGGCTGGTTGCCAGCTTCACAAAAAATAATAGAAGCAAGAAGTTTTTGTTCTCGTGCTTGAACCTGCGCCTGAGCCTCTTCCTCGTTTGCACGTCTTGCCTCTTCTATTCTTCTTGCTTCCTCTTCTGCTGCTTTCTTTTCTTTTTCTTCTTTTGCTTTTTGAGCTACATAAATTGTGTTCTCGATAGATTGCATGGATATATCTTCAATATTCTCTACAAAATTATAAAATCCTTCCTGATTTCTTAAATCTATCGCTTCTTCTCCCTGTGGATTTGGTTCTGTAGCATGTACTGTAAATCCCGCAACTACCAGAATAATCATTACATATACTACTGTCACTGACAGGAATTGTTTTTTTAATTTCACAAATAAACCTCCTATTTATTGCAATATTTTTACGTATTCTTACTGAAATATATTAATTATCTTTCGTAATTATTACAAATATTACAACTTTGTTACATTCGGTATCATAATATAAAAAAACAATCCTGTCAACTTTATAGGAAATTTCCCTACTTTTCCCAGTTTATCCTTGATTTACAATCTGTATATTTCGTCTGCCATGTTTGCTACAGCTGGAGCATGTGTTACAACAATAACACATCTATCTTCCTTCCTTGCAATATCAAGAAATATTTTCATAATATCATTTTGTGTATCTGGATCTAAATTTCCTGTTGGTTCATCTGCAATAATAATTTGTGGGTTATAAGATAATGCTCTGGCTATTGCAACTCTTTGCTGCTGCCCTCCTGAAAGCTTTAAAATTCTTCTACTCATCTCCTCTTCTGTTAAAGATACTTTTTTTAATACCTCTTTTGCTTTAGAAATCTTATCTCTATCCTTTACACCTGCAATTTCCATAGATAACAATACGTTTTCTAATGCTGTAAGTTTTGGTAATAAATTAAAGCTTTGAAAAATAACCCCAATTTGATGACTTCTGTAATGATAACGATCTAATGTGGAAATCTCTTTTCCTTCCACATAAATTTTTCCTTGTGTAGGAACTGCTAACCCAGAAATCAAGGAAAGAAGCGTTGTTTTTCCAGCTCCTGATTTTCCTGTAATTGCATATAATTTTCCCGTTTGAAATTCTAAATTTAAACTTGATAAAATTTGCTTCTTATTTCCTTTATAACTATAAGAAACGTCTTGTAATTGTAATACACTCATAGAGGACCTCCTAATCTCGATTGCTTAATATCCACAAAGGATCGTATCTAAGAATAAATATTAACGCTGTACATCCAGAAAGAATCGTTAATAGAAGTCCAATTCCTATCATTTCCAACATTACAACTAAATTTACCCCAGAAGAAATCGTACTTACATATTCGACCCCTCTTGTCTCATTTCTCTCTTGTGGAGGCATTTCCATACTACGTCCAAATCGTTCTTCCTGTCCTAAAGTTTCTGAATTCATACTTTCTATCTGCTGCTCTAAGAGCTGATTTGTAATTGGAACAGACGATACAGTTCCTACTCCCATACCTATGAACAAGGCACAAAATGTCACACATAATACCTCTGTTAAAAATTGAATTACAATTTTCCACTTCTTCATTCCAATCGCAGCAAGTACACCAATCTCATACTTTCTTTCTCGTATGGAAAAAATATGCAAAACAATCAAAATTGCTGCTCCTATTGATAAAATCACAATTAAAAAATATCCTGCGTATTGACTTAAATTTTCAAGTGGTCTAAGGCTTGCTTCATAAGTTGTAACATCCCCAGAGGAAATCGTATACGTATCTGCTAAGCCAAGCTCTCTTGCTTCATCTTCAAACGTTTCAAACATTGCAACGGAATCAAAAGAATATGTTCCTTGAATCATAGAACGTATGGCTGTTGTAGAATCGCTCGCTTCTTCAGATTGTGCTAATATTTCTTGTAATGTCTGATTACTTACATAAATCTGATTTGCACTATCTGCACCTGTAGAAAATCCACTCATCATATTCATCATAGAGTCAGCTGCTGCTTCCTTCTCATAAATTCCACAAATCGTTAATTCATATACTTCGTCCTCTGCATTTGGATTGGAAAGTTGAATTGTATCTCCAACAGAAAGATCATTATAAGAAGCCAATTCAGAGTTAATCACCACTGTCATATCAGCTGTCGCTTGTGTAAACATCTGCCCATCTACAATCGAACTTGTTCCATTGATAAAATCTGTCATAGCAGCATCTGAACTATACCCTATAACTGTAAATTCTCCCTGTACACCCATTCTGCCCTTTGACATATCTGGTGTTTCTTCCATTCCACCAGGTTCTCCAGGCTGTGGTTGTTGTTCTTGTTGAACTTGTTCTTCCTGTGTACTTCCTGTGTACTTCCTGTCATATCAACTGGCTCTATAGAATCTCCATTAAATGATGCCGAACGTGTATAATAAAAGTCAGATACACTTTCACATTGTGCATATGTTTCCAAGTCTTCTAAAGAAAGTTCTTGAATTTCCTCAAGTCCTGCTTTCCTTTCTTCTCGTTCGCCCTTTTCCTTCATCATAGATTCCCTATTAAAGCTAATTTGTGCGGTAATCTTTAAATCCTCCATTGCCTCCTCTTTCGCTGTATCAGAAGCTTCTCGAATGGATAAGGAAATACATGCTGATAAAGCAATCAGAAATACAATCAGCCCCATTAAAAAGTTTCGTCCTTTCGACCTAAAAACACTTCGAATAGCATTTTTTAAAATATACATAATGTCCTCCTTGTTCCTATTTTCTTTGACCTAGTATATTGTTTTTTTTGTGTTCAATGATTGATGTAAATGTGAAAATTTGGTATTCTATTACAAGTTTGTATATTTACATAAGAGGAGGGTGTTTCAAAATGAATTCAGAAACAAATACTACTACACAAGTAGATACGTTTGAAAGAAATGAGATTACGGAAGGAATTATATGGAAACAACTATTAATATTCTTTTTTCCAATTCTTATCGGTACATTTTTTCAGCAGTTATATAATACAATTGATACGATTATTGTTGGACAATTCGTAGGAAAAGAAGCTTTGGCCAGTGTGGGAAGCTCTTCTGCACAAATTGTTGCCTTAGTAGTTGGATTTTTTACAGGTCTATCTTCAGGTGCTTCCGTTGTAATTGCTCAATTTTTTGGTGCAAAAAATTCTCAAGCTGCAAATAAAGGGCTTCATAATGCCTACGGTATCTCTTTAGTTGGAGGAGTCATTTTTAGCATACTTGGATTTTTATTAACTCCTGCTATGCTAAAACTTATGCAAACACCAAATGAGATTCTATCTGGCTCCATATTATATTTACGTATCTACTTTATCGGATTAACATTCGTATTTATTTACAATATGGGTGCTAGTATTTTACGAGCAACGGGAGATTCCAAGACCCCTCTTCGCTATTTAATCTTTTGTTGTATTACGAATATCATTCTCGATATACTTTTTGTTGTTGGATTTCATTGGGATGTCTTTGGTGTTGCACTTGCCACATTAATTTCCCAATGCTTTAGTGCCTTTTTAGTAACCAATAAATTGATACGCTCAAATGGAATATTAAAACTTTCACTTGGGGAAATACGATTTGATAAAAACATTTTGAAGCACCAACTAAAACTTGGAATTCCTACTGGATTTGAATCTATCTTATTTGCAATCACGAATATAGCGATTCAATCTGCTGTAAACACATTTGGTACAGATACAACTGCTGCATGGTCCATCTATGGTAAACTAGATGCCATGTTTTGGATGGTAAGTACTGCATTTGGAATCTCTATCACTACCTTTGTTGGTCAAAACTATGGTGCCGGTAAATTCGACCGTATTAGAAAAAGTACTAGGGTATGCTTATTGATGGACTTCTTTGTATCACTAGGCCTGGTCTTATTCCTTGTATTTACACGAGAATATCTATTCAAACTGTTTACAAGTGACCAACATGTTATGGAAATTGGCTCTCAGATGATGATTCTCATATTACCTTGGTATATTGTTTACATCTTTATTGAGGTATTGGCTGGAACGCTTCGAGGCATTGGTGATGTGATTGTACCTGTTATTATAACTTTATGTGGAATTTGCTTTTTACGTATCTTTTGGCTAATTGGTGTATTAAATTTTGCCCCTAGCTTATCTGCAATTATCTTTAGCTATCCAATTACATGGGTATCTACGGCAATTATATTTATTTTTTATTATCTATACAAAATGAAAAAAAGAGCGTTATAAAAAAATTAGGACAGCCAAAACGGCTGTCCTCTATTTTATTTCATTCGAAAAATAGGACTTATTTTCTTATAAATAAGCATTACAATGAGAGATACAATGCCTCCCTTTAATAGATTAAATGGTACTACAGCTAAAAATATAAAACCTGCTAAAGAAGTAATGTTTGGATTTACTGCTGTTCCCATTTCCACAAGGCCTTGAATCGGCATTCCAAATGCCTTTGCATATACAGGAAGTAAAACATATGCATTTAGTAATCCTCCTGCCAATGTCATACAAAGACTTCCAACGACCATACCAAGAAGAGCACCATTTCTTGTTGTTTTCTTTTTATAAATAACGCCTGCTGGAATTACCAATGCACATCCAATGATAAAATTGGCTATCTCTCCTATTCCAGCTGTTGTTGTTCCATTCACAAGGAAATTCAACAATATTTTGACCAATTCAATGCTTATTCCTGCAATAGGTCCCATAGCAAAACAGCCCACTAATACAGGAACTTCACTTAAATCAATCTTGTAGAATGTTGGTGCAAATGGCAATGGAATGGAAAATGTCATTAAAATTACAGAAATAGCTGAAAGCATTCCTATTTTTACTAAGCTTCTAGCTCCTAACTGTGACTTGCTGCTTACTGCTGTGTTTGTTTGTGTACTCATGTTTCTTCTCTCCTTTTTCAAAAAAATTGATGATAAAGAAAGAAACCTTACGGATGGCAAATAAAATGCCCTGAATAAAAAATTCAGGGCATAAAATCTCTTAACTACTCATCTACCTTCTCTCATCCAGACTTTACTGTCGGTACTGGAATTGCTTATACTCACCAGTTCAGCCATCATATTATACATAAATAAAATGATAGGTCGCGGACTTTACCGCCGGTAGGGAATTTCACCCAACCCCGAAGATTTTTTCTTTTCATGTAAATAAATATAACTCTTTATTTGGAAAATTGCAAGAACTTTTCTAACTCCTCCAATCTCATAACTGCTGATTTCCTGCCTTTTCCTTTAAAAAATCCAATATTTCGTCTAGTACCATCTTTATTTTCCACATGGTTATAGCTAGATACCATAAATTGAATTCTAAATTGAAAATCCTTATATTCCATCATTGTACAGCACTATCCCTAGGATATTCCTCGCATACTCAACTGAATTCTTTTCTTTTTTAAATCAACACTGAGAACTTTTACATCTACAATATCTCCAATACTTACTACTTCCAGAGGATGTTTAATGTAGCGGTCTGTAATCTGTGAAATATGAACCAATCCATCTTGGTGTACACCAATATCTACAAAAACACCAAAATCGATTACATTCCGTACGGTTCCCTTTAGTATCATCCCCTCTTTTAAGTCCTCCATTTCCAAGACATCTGTTCGCAAAATAGGTTTTGGCATTTCTTCTCGTGGGTCTCGATTTGGCTTTTCTAATTCCTTTACAATATCACGTAAAGTAATTTCTCCTATCCCTAACTCTTCTGCTAATTTCTGATAATCCTGAATCGTCTTAGATAATTCTCGTAATTGACCATTTGATATGTCTCCCAAAGAAAATCCCTGCTTTTCTAATAACTTCTCTGCTGCCCCATAAGACTCTGGATGCACTCCTGTTGCATCCAATGGATTTTTCCCATCTTGTATTCTCATAAAACCAGCACATTGTTCAAATGCTTTTGGTCCAAGCTTTGCTACTTTTAAAAGCTCCTTTCGATTCCAAAATCTTCCATTCTCTTCTCTATATTTCACAATATTTCTTGCTATTGTTGCTGAAATCCCTGAAATATAAGATAACAGTGATGCTGAAGCTGTATTTAAATCAACACCTACTTTATTTACACAATCTTCCACCACACCGTTTAGAGACTCTCCTAATTTTTTCTGGTTCATATCATGCTGATATTGTCCTACACCAATAGATTTTGGATCAATTTTTACAAGCTCTGCCAATGGATCTTGTATTCTTCTTGCAATAGATGCCGCACTTCTTAACCCTACATCGAAATTTGGAAACTCTTCTGATGCTAACTGACTGGCAGAATATACCGATGCTCCTGCTTCATTTACAATCACATACTGTACCTGCTCTTTCATCTCTTTGAGAAGCTCTACTATAAACTGCTCTGATTCTCTGGATGCAGTCCCATTTCCAAGAGAAATTAATGTAATATGATACGTTGAAATAAGACGTTTTAATGTTTCCTTTGCTTTTTGAATCTTTTCCTGATTTGTTGGAGCTGTTGGATAAATTACTTGTGTATCCAACACCTTTCCTGTTGCATCCACTACTGCTAATTTACATCCCGTACGAAATGCTGGATCCCAACCAAGCACTGTTTGCCCTACAATTGGGGGCTGCATTAGAAGTTGATGTAAATTCTTACCAAATACCTCAATTGCTCCATCTTCAGCCTTTTCTGTTAGCTCATTACGAATTTCACGCTCTATTGCTGGAGCAATTAATCGTTTATAGCTATCTTGAATTGCCATTTTAAGCACTGATTCTGTAAAAGGATTTCCTTTCTTGATTGTTTGTTTTTCTAAATATCTTAATATATCCTCTTCCAAAATCTCTATTTTAATAGTAAGAATCTTTTCCTTTTCTCCTCTGTTTAATGCCAAAATTCGGTGTCCCACTAATTTTGATAATGCCTCTTCAAATTCATAATACATTTCATACACAGATTCTAAGTCCATTTGTTTTGCTGTGGACTTTAATTTTCCATTTTTCATTGTATATTTTCGAATCCAACTGCGATATTGTGCTACATCAGATATAGATTCTGCAATAATATCCATTGCACCTTCTATTGCATCTTCCACAGATAATACACCTTTCTCTTCAGAGATATATTTTTCTGCTTCCTTTTCTATTGCTTGTTCTATCTGTTCATTAAAAATACTATCTGCAAATGGATCTAAGCCTTTTTCTTTTGCAATTGTTGCTTTCGTTCTCCTTTTTGGACGATAAGGGCGATATAAATCTTCTACAACTACTAATGTTTCTGCTGATAAAATCTGTTCTCTTAATTCGTCTGTAAGTTTATCCTGTGCCTCAATACTTGCAAGAACCTGTTCCTTTTTATCCTCTAAATTTCTAAGATATAATAATCTCTCATATAGTTTCCTAAGCTGTTCGTCATTAAGAGAACCTGTTACTTCTTTTCTATATCGTGAAATAAAAGGAATCGTGTTCCCTTCATCAATTAATTTTACTGCAGCCTCTACCTGCCAAAACTGAACTCCTAATTCCTCTGTCAGCTTTTTATTTATATCCATGATTTCATTACCTCATTTCCTCTACTTTCATTATGGTTATTATGACATACTTATCTTATTTTCACAAGTTGCCTTTTCCCATATCTCCTGCTATGATAAGAGCAGTTTTTATTGAAAATAGGAGATTTATTATGAAGCGAACATTTGTGTATTCTATATCCAACTCTGACTCTGGATTTACTGTAGAACAATATCTGAAACATCGTGGTTATTCTTCAAAAAACATAATACACTTAAAAAAAACTCCATACAGTGTACTTGTAAATGATGTTTGGGTTCATATGACCTATATCCTTTCCCCAAGCGATATTCTGACTATTAAAGTAATTGAAAAAGAAGCTTCAGAAAAGATTCCTCCGATTGAACATCCCTTAAACATTGTTTACGAAGACGAAGATATTATGGTAATAGATAAACCTGCTGGTATGCCAATTCACCCATCTCTCAATAACTACTATAATTCTTTAGGAAATGCTGTTGCATGGTATTTCCAGCAAAAAAATATTCCCTTTGTTTTTCGCTGTATCAACCGTCTAGACAAAGATACTTCTGGACTTACGATTATTGCAAAACATATGGTAAGTGCCAGCATCCTATCTTCCATGAATTCTCGCCGTGAAATTCACCGAGAATATCGTGCAATTGTTCGTGGTCATCTAACCCCTGAATCTGGAACAATTACAGCTCCTTTAGGTAGAAAAGATGGGTCTATTATTGAACGAACTGTGGATTTTAACCATGGTGAAAATGCCATTACTCATTATCAATTATTGGATACTTGCAATGAACATAGTCTAGTTTCTCTCCGTCTTGAAACTGGACGAACTCACCAAATACGTGTCCATATGAAATACGTTGGATATCCCCTTATTGGAGATTATCTATATAACCCTGATATGGAATTTATTTCCAGACAAGCACTCCATTCTTACTGCTTAGCCTTCTCGCATCCAATTACTGGAGAAGATATGCATTTTATTGCCGAAATTCCAAAAGATATGAAAAAGGTGCTAGGTAAATAACTACCTGCACCTTCTTCATATCTCTTTTTAAGGATTGCATCTTCCACAAGCATCATATCCTTCTTTTATTAATGCATCTCTTGTCTTATGGGAGACTTCTTTATTTTCTTCATGAATTGTTTCTACACTTGGACAGTCTGTTCTATGAAATTTCTTTGTTTTTAGATTCAATACATATTCCTGTGTTGTATTTAATACTTCTTTATCCGATTGAGTTGGTTCTCCATTGTGCCAAGTTTCACTAGAAGACATATTCCAAGAAATTGTAGAACCATCTGATGTAGCGACAATCGTCCCTTGCTCATCTGTACGGAATATTTCTACATGATTTTGTCTCATCCAATTTAAAACCTCTGCATGAGGATGTCCATAAGAATTGTCCTCTCCACAGCTGATTACCGTATATTTTGGGTTCACAGCCTGTAAAAATGGCTCGTATGCCGCTGTAGCACTTCCGTGATGTGCAGCCTTATATACATCTGCCGAAATATCTACTCCACTCTCTAAAATATCCTTTTGAGCTTCTATCTCCGTATCACCTGTAAATAAAAAACGATGGTTTCCATGTTGTAAAATTAACCCTACAGAATAATTATTTGTATTTGACCCATAATCATAATGAACTGGAGCTATAATCGTAAAACTTGCTTCACCCAAACGATACTGCTGACCTGGTATAGGAGATGTATTTTGTATATTCTTATACTTCATTGCTTGTATTACATCATCGTACGTTCTTGTATCATTCTCTATATCTGGCATAATCACTGTATCTACATCAAATTTTGTCAATACAACATCCATTCCCCCAATATGATCTGAATCAGGATGGGTTCCTATCATATATTTTAAATGTGTAATATTTTGACTCTCTAAATACGATTGCACCAATGTACCTTTATCGTTATCTCCAGCATCAATCAGCATATATTCCCCTTGACTTTCAATTAATGTACAATCTCCTTGCCCTACATCAAGATAATGTACCTTTAATGTATCTGATACCTCAGCCGTCTCTTCTGTATTTTGCCCATTTGTCGAGGACATCGTTTGTAGCTCTGTTGCTCCACAACCTGTAATGAGCAATAACAAAAGTAAATAAATTGATCCTAAATATGCTTTCCATTTCCTTGCATGTTTCATCACATTTTCAACTCCCTTTACTTTTCTAATCTGCCTTGTATACAATACCAAAATTTAGATTATTTTGCAAAACTTTCTTTATATATGCTATAATGAAAAAAAATACAAAGGAGGAGTACTGATGTTGAGATACCGATGTACTGTTTGTGGATTTATTTATGATGAAGAAAAGGAACATTCTCCCTTTACAACCCTTACGGAATGTCCTATATGTCATCAATCTACTGAAAAATTTGTATTATTAGAAGAAACCGCTACCTCTAATAATATGGAAGAGTCGAAGGAGTTAAAACTAGACTATCCAAAGGAATTCATCCGTAATGATGAAACCTGTCGCTATATGAAAGAGATTCATCAAATGGCTGTTTCAGGCGACAGCATCTATGCTGCAATGGGAACTCAAAAGCCTATGCCAAACTGGGATGATATTTTAATACTAGGTGCACAGTTGGATCCCATGCCATTAGATGAAAATGCAAAAGTTAAAACAACAACTGTCATAGGTCCAAATGCAAAACAACCTTTAATTCTTGAAAATCCTGTGTATATTTCCCATATGTCATTTGGGGCATTGTCGAAAGAAGCTAAAATATCTCTTGCTCGTGGAAGTGCAATGGCACAAAGTGCTATGTGCTCTGGTGAAGGAGGAATTCTGCCAGAAGAAATGGCTGCTGCAGACAAATATATTTTTGAGTATGTTGGAAATTTATATAGTGTAACTCCAGAGAATCTAAGAAATGCAGATGCTATTGAAATCAAAATTGGTCAAGGAACAAAACCAGGAATGGGGGGACATCTTCCTGCACAAAAGGTTACGAGGGAAATTAGTGAAATTAGAAATAAACCTATGGGGAAAGACATTATAGCTCCATCTAGATTTCCAGGAATTGAGTCTAAGGAAGATTTAAAAACATTGATTCAACAATTACGAATTGCATCAAATGGTAGACCTATCGGTGTAAAAATTGCTGCTGGACATATCGAACGTGATTTAAAATTTTGTGTGTTTGCAGAACCTGATTTTATTACTATTGATGGCCGTGGTGGTGCAACAGGCTCTTCTCCATTGCTTGTAAGGGATAGCACAAGTATTCCTACCATTTATGCACTACATCGTGCTAGAAAGTATTTAGATAGTATTAACTCTAATATTAGCCTAATTATTACTGGAGGGCTTCGTGTATCTTCTGACTTTGCAAAAGCATTGGCCATGGGAGCAGATGCCATTGCTGTTGCTTCTGCTCCCCTTATTGCAATGGCTTGTCAACAATATAAAATTTGTGGTACTGGAATGTGTCCTATGGGTATTGCTACACAAGATCCAGAACTGCGTGAACGATTACATATTGATGTTGCTGCGCAAAGAGTTGCTAACTTTTTAAATGTATCTTTGGAAGAGCTTAAAACGTTTGCGAGAATTACTGGACATGAAAATTTGCATGATCTTTCTATTGAGGATTTATGTACAATAAATCAGGAGATTAGTAATTATACGGATATTAAGCATGTGTAGTAATATACAGTCTACAAATTGCTTTTATCCATAGAAATATTAAATTGTATTTCTAATTCTTTTACTTATAGTAAAAATGGAGAGGTATTCAAAGGATTCCTCTCCTAAAATCTAATCCAAAACTAAAAAAGCACTAACATACATTAGTGCTTTTTCCATCTGCTCATTAAGTCAGTAATGCCGGCGACCGGAATCGAACCGGTACGGGAGTATAAGTCCCGCAGGATTTTAAGTCCTGTGCGTCTGCCAGTTCCGCCACGCCGGCATTACTGACTCAATGATAATGGGACCTACAGGGCTCGAACCTGTGACCCTCTGCTTGTAAGGCAGATGCTCTCCCAGCTGAGCTAAGATCCCCTCTATTTAATTTTCACAAGAAATATTTATTATTTTAAAGCGACCCAGAAGAGACTCGAACTCTCGACCTCCGCCGTGACAGGGCGGCGCTCTAACCAACTGAGCTAATGGTCCACTTTATTTGGTGCCGAAGACCGGAATCGAACCGGTACGAAAGTATAAGTTTCGCAGGATTTTAAGTCCTGTGCGTCTGCCAGTTCCGCCACTTCGGCACTTTCTTGGCTCCAAGGGAGGGACTCGAACCCTCAGCCTATCGGTTAACAGCCGAGTGCTCCACCATTGAGCTACCTTGGAACATTACGTGGCTACGTGCTACTCTCCCAGGAGGTCGCCCCCCAAGTACCATTGCCGCTCAAGAGCTTAACTTCTGTGTTCGGAATGGGAACAGGTGTATCCTCTTTGCTATAATAACCACATAA
>JAHLFA010000052.1 GCA_018883985.1 Candidatus Ruminococcus intestinipullorum
TAATTTTAATATAAATATTGAAAACATAATGATAATGTTGTATACTATAAACAAGTAAAATATTTAGTAAATATAAATAATATATTTACTTAAGGAAGATGAAAATTAAAGGAGGGAGTATATGAATTTTATTAAAGGAATGGATGTATCCATGTTAAGAGAATTAGAGGAACATGGTGCAAAGTATTACTTAAATGGAGAGGAGGGAGATTTATTTAAGATTATGAAGGAAACAGGGGTTAATTTAATTCGACTCAGAATCTGGAATAACCCTTATAGTGAATCGGGAGAGCCATATGGTGGTGGAACGAATGATTTAATAACAACATTGGAGTTGGCAAGAAGAGCAAAAAAGCAAGACCTAGATATTATGATAGACTTTCATTATAGCGATTTTTGGGCAGATCCAGCAAAGCAGTTTAAACCAAAGGCTTGGGAGGGGTTAAGTGTAGATGAGTTAAAAGACGTAGTTTATTCTTATACGAAGGAAGTATTAGAAAAAATGCGAAGTGAAAATATCATTCCAGCTATTGTACAGGTAGGAAATGAAATAACCAATGGTTTTCTTTGGCCAGAAGGAAAAGTAGAAAATATTGCAACTATGTGTGAGCTATTAAATGCTGGCATTCGAGGAGTTCGTGATACAATGCCAGAATCAAAGGTTATGCTTCATTTAGATTATGGTACAGATAATGAGCTTTACAGAAAATGGTTTGGGGGAATAGAACCCTATAACTTGGATTACGACATAATAGGTATGTCTTATTATCCTTTTTGGAATGGTAGTATAGAAGCACTTGTTTCTAATATGAATGATATGGTCGATACATATAAAAAAGAAATTCTTATAACAGAAACTTCAATAGGATATACAACGGATTCATTAGGATGTAATGGTATGGTTTTTTCTGAGGAATTAGAAAGTAAAACAGTATATCCAGCAACACAAAAAGGGCAGGAATTATTTATGAAAGAGCTTTGTCGTGCTGTTAGAGGTGTGAATGATAATAAGGGGATAGGTGTTGTATATTGGGAACCAGAGTGGCTTCCAATTCCAGAATGTGCATGGGCAAGTAGAATAGGCTGCGATTATATGAATGATAAAGCGGAGCTGGGGAATTCATGGGCAAATCAGGCACTTTTTGATGAAAAAGGAAATGCAAACAGGGCACTTATCAATTTGAAACAAATGTAAAGGAGGAAGAGCTGATGAGAAGAAAAAATATTGTCATAGGAGCTATCATGATGTTTACCATGGTTGGAATGCTTTCAGGCTGTGGAGGTAAAAAAGATGATACAAAAGATAACTCTGCAGAAAAGAAACTAACGATTTGGACGAATATGGAAGTTGAAGCAGAAACAATCCAGTTAATTGCAGATGAGTGGGGAAAGGAAAAGGGATATGACGTGGATGTTATTCATGAATCTCCTGATGTGCAGCAATTCGCACAAGCTACAAAAAGTACTTCTGGTCCAGATGCTGTAATTGGTATACCAAATGATCAATTAGCTAATTATGTAAATGCTGGATTATCAGCAGAAGTTCCTGATAGCTTATATGATGATAATGATTATTCTGAAGCAGCTATCCAGGCATGTTATGTAGAGGGAAAGCGTATGGCAGCTCCGTTAGCAGTAGAAACAGTAACTTTATTTTATAATACAGATAAGATAGCACAAGCACCTTCTACTTGGGAAGAATTGGTAGAGGCAGCAAAGGATAAAGGTGGTATTCAATTTGATGCAACAAGTGTATATTATGATTTAGGATTTTTAAGAGCATGTGGAGGCTATATTTTTAATTATTCAGATGGTGCATATGACGTAGAGAATATTGGTCTAAATAATTCAGGCTCAGTAAAAGCATACGAGTTTATAAATAAATTATGTAGTGACTATAATTTTGTATCAGCTAGTGTTACAGCTGATATAGCAAGAAGTAATTTCCAGAATGGACAAACAGCGTTTTATATAGGTGGACCTTGGGATTGTGAAGGATTTGATTCAGCGGGTACTCCATATGAAGTAGCAACGATGCCTAAATTTAATGACAATGATTTTGTTACACCTGTTGGAGCCCAAGTAAGTTTTGTTAGCAGTAAGTCAAATAATCAAGAGGCAGCATGGGATTTGATTATGTATGTAATTGAAAATGGGGCAATGCAGATGTACGAAGCAGGGGATAGAATTCCAGCGAAACTTTCTGAACAGGAGAATGAAGAAATACAGAAGGATGAGGTTTCTGCGGTGTTTATAGAGCAAATTAACAATGGCGAGCCTATGCCTACTGTATCTGAGATGGGGCAGTTATGGGATATTCATGCAAACAATATGAAGTTAATGTTTACAGGAGAAATGACGCCTAAGGCTGCCGCAGATAATATTACATCTCAGCTAAAAGAAGCTATAGAATTAATGAATTCAGGAAAGTAGTGATGAATAATGCGAAAAAGGAATTTACGAGCTTACCCATATTTATTACCAGCACTTTTATCCATTCTCTTTGTTACAGTAGTTCCCATTATATATACAGTTATAATTTCATTTACCAATTATAACATGTATCATTTGGAAGAATTTTCTTTTGTAGGGTTATCTAACTACTTAGAGGTATTTACAGGAAGTATCAAGAATGTATTTTTTCCTGTGTTAGGATGGACGCTATGTTTTGCCATTATTAGTACATTTGGGTCTTATTCTGTAGGATTGTTGCTGGCAATTCTCCTGAATAATCCTAATATGAAAGAGGCAAAGATATATCGTACACTTCTAATTATTCCTTGGGCGTTACCTTCAACCATTGCAATTTTGGCATGGCAAGGACTTTTAAATGAACAGTATGGGGGAATAAATAATTTATTACGGGTAATAGGGATTACATACCAATTACCATGGTTAACAGATCCACTTTGGGCACGAATAGGGATAATAATTGTAAATGTTTGGCTTGGTTTTCCATATATGATGAATGTATGTTTAGGTGGGCTTCAATCTATAGCGCCAGAATTTTATGAATCAGCAAAGATAGATGGAGCATCTAAATTCCAATGTTTTAAAAATATTACACTTCCGTTAGTTACAAAGATATCTATACCATTGGTTATTTCTACATTTGCAGCCAATTTTAATAATTTTGGAAATATATATATGATTACACAAGGAGGACCAGCAAGAGTAGACAATCAGTTTGCAGGATATACAGATATTTTAGCTAGTACAATTTATAAGATGACCACGTGGTCTAATAGGTATGATTTATCAGCAACATTTAGTGTTCTTGTATTTATTATTGTAGGCACATTGACGTTACTTAATATGCACTTATCAGGGCAGTTTAAGGAGGTAGATTAATTTGAAGATAATAGAAAAACGACTAACAGCTTATGAAAAGAGAACATTATGGATGAGTAGAATTGTTGTTTGGGCTGTAATCCTATTAGTGGTATTTCCTGCTTTATGGATAGTAATGTCGTCATTTTCAGCGGGTGATAGTTTTTTTCTCTCCTCACTTTTTCCAGATAAATTAAGTACAGAACACTATGTTGAGCTATTTAAAGAAACTGATTTCTTGCTGTGGGTTTGGAATTCGTTCAAATTATGTGTAATTGTTGCTTTTATACAGTTAGCATTGACATCATCAGCAGCATATTCTTTTTCTAGAATGAGATTCTTGGGAAGAAGATATGGTTTGATGTTCCTTTTAGTATTGCAGGTTTTTCCTAATAGTATGGCTATATCAGGATACTATATTTTATTGTATCAATTTGGTCTTGTAGATAATATGCCTGTATTAATTTTAGTTTTAGCAGGAGGAAGTGCTTTTCAAATTTGGCTTTTAAAGTCATATATGGATGGTATTCCAAAAGAATTAGATGAAGCAGCTATGGTGGATGGAGCAGGATATTTTACCATTTTTGTAAAAATAATAATTCCGTTAGCAATTCCACAGCTTGCAGTTATTTTCCTATTTTCATTTATAGCAACATATAGTGAATACGTCATTTCTTCTGTGTTTTTACAAACGCCTGGAAATATGACATTAGCACTTGGATTGCAGTCATTTATATCAGATCAATTTGCAGCACATTGGACATTGTTCTCAGCAGCGGCAGTTTTATCATCGCTTCCAATTATGATTGTTTTTATGTTTTTGCAGAAATATATACAGAATGGCTTGGTAGCTGGAGGAGTAAAAGGGTAGACAAATTTATAGGAGGTTTTTTATGATGAAGAAGGAAATCCATATGGTGGAGGAAATAATGATTTTGATACAACATTGGCATTAGCAAAGCGTGCAAATGAATTAGGGATGGATATTTTATTAGACTTTCATTTAAGTGATTTTTGGGCGGATCCAGCAAATCAAATTAAACCTAAGGAATGGATGGGATTGTCATTTGATGAATTAAAAGTAACAGTTCATGAATATATGGAAAATACATTAAATGATTTTGCGAATGCAGGTGTTGTTCCAGAAATGGTTCAAGTAGGAAATGAAATCTCATCGGGGATTTTGCATGACGATGGAAAAGTGGAGAATGACGATACTAAATTTGAAGATTTAGGAGAGTTGTTGGAGAGTGCTATTTCTGGAGTTAGAGAGTCGAAAGCAGCCAATACAAAGGTAGTTTTACATCTTGACCAAGGTGGAAAAAATGAACTTTATACTTGGTGGTTTGGAAATCTTTTAAAATATGTTCCTGATTTAGATTTTGATGTTATAGGTTTATCGTATTATCCTATGTGGCATGGCACTATGGAGGGATTACAATATAACTTGAATTATTTAAGTTCCAAATATGACAAAGAGGTATGTGTAGTTGAAACTGCATATGCATGGACAACAGATGACGCAGAAGGAAGTGGAAATGTCTTTATTGAAGGAGATCAAAATATTGCAGGATATGATGCAACACCAGAGGGACAAAAAGCATTTATGTCAGATTTAGAAGACATTATACTTAATGTTCCAAATGGTAAAGGGATTGGATTTTTTTATTGGGAGCCAGAATGGGTTCCTGTTGAAGGAGGAACTTATGCAACACAAGCTGGAGTGGATTATAAAAGTGATACTGTAACACCATCCAATACATGGGATAATATGACATTGTTTGATTTTAAAGGGAATGCACTAAGTTCTATTAAGGTTTTAAATCAACCTACAAGTAATTTACTAGAAAATAGCAGTTTTGAAGCAGACGGAGTAGTAAATAGTCCTTTAAGTTGGAATACTTGGGTGAAAGATTTTGATAAAGAGGATGTTATTAAAACTGAATATGGAAATGCATTTGATGGAGATTATAAATTAACATTTTGGGATGATGAGGATTATAGTTGTTCTATCTATAAAACATTCTCTAATATACCAAATGGGACATATCGATTTAGTGTATGGGCCATGACGAATGGGAATCAAGACGTTCTTCAATTGTATGCAAAGAATTATGGTGGGGATGAGTTAAATACAACAATCACTACAAGTGATATTAATTGGAATATTTATACAATTGATGAAATAGAAGTCACCAACAATACATGTGAGATTGGAGTTTATACGGAGGCATCTGCAAATGATTGGTGTAATCTTGACTTTGCAATGTTTAGATTAGTAGATTAAATAAAATGTTTTGATAAAGAAGGGAGCTTAGGCTTCCTTTTTTATAATTTGTACAAAGATTCTAATATCTTACTACTATACGACACACATATTTTTAGGTATACTACACCTAGTTAGAATGAGATATGCGTATATCATAGGAGGTTATTATGTTTTTAACAGATAGGAAGTTAGAAAGACGTATTTCAGAAATGAAACAATATCGTTACAGAGATGTAAAGGATTTAAAGGAATTTCTTGTAAGCGAAGATGTACAAGGGGTTGTGAATCCAAAGGTTCCAACAGAGTTTACAGATTGGAATTTACTTCAGGTTGGAGAAACATGGAGTGGAAGAGATCGTTTTCTATGGATGCATAAGAGGGTTGAAATTCCACAAGAGTGGAAAGGAAGAAAGGTATTAGGTATTTTTGATTTTGGAAATACTGGAGCAGGAAATAATTCTGGTTTTGAGTCTATGCTCTATTTGAATGGACAAATGTATCAGGGGGTAGATGTAAACCATCAGGAAGTTTTTCTTGATGATACTTATTGTGGAAGTGAAGTGGATTTCACATTTCGTTTGTGGTCTGGCTTAGAAGGTGGGGGAGTACCTGCACCACAAGAGCATAGAATTTCCAGAGCAGATTTAGCGTGGCTAGACGAAGAAGTGGATGATTTGTACTATCTCGCTTCTATGATTTGGGAAACACTTCGTGAATTGGATGATTTTAATCCAATAAAATATGATTTGCGTGTAGCATTGGACAAAGCATTTCGCTGTGTAGACTGGTCATATCCAGGCAGTGATGCATTCTATGAAAGTGTGCATGAAGCAGATAGACAGTTAAATGAAAGTATAGATTCTATGGAGAAGAGGACAGATATTCATATTCGTTGTGTAGGTCATACTCATATTGATGTAGCATGGTTATGGAGATTGAAGCACACAAGAGAAAAGTGTTCTCGTTCTTTTTCAACAGTACTTCGTTTAATGGAGCAGTATCCAGAGTATATTTTCCTACAGACACAACCACAGCTCTATGAGTATATGAAAGAGGAGTTCCCAGAGCTTTATGAAAGAATTAAGGAACGTGTAAAGGATGGGCGTTGGGAAACAGATGGTGCAATGTGGGTAGAAGCCGATTGTAATTTGACAAGTGGTGAATCCTTGACAAGACAAATTCTTCTAGGAAGTAAATTTTTCAAAGATGAATTTGATAAAGATGTAGAATATTTATGGCTGCCAGATGTTTTTGGGTATTCTTGGGCATTGCCACAAATTTTGAAAAAAGCAGGGATTAAAACTTTCATGACAACTAAAATTAGTTGGAATCAGTATAACAGAATGCCACATGATACGTTTTGGTGGAGAGGAATTGATGGCAGTGAAGTTTTGACTCACTTTATTACTACACCAGAACCATGGAATGAGCCAGGCTCTTGGTTCTATACATACAATGGGAAACTAATCCCTAAGACAGTGAAAGGTGCTTGGGATGCATATAGTGAAAAGCAAATGAATAAAGAGTTGCTGATTTCCTTTGGATTTGGAGATGGTGGCGGTGGTGTTAATCGTGACATGTTGGAAAATAGACGTAGAATTGATAAAATCCCAGGCTTGCCAACATTAAAGATGTCCACAGCAGCTGAATATTTTAGAGATTTGCATGAAACAGTAGAAAATACAGACCAATATATCCATACATGGGATGGAGAGCTGTACTTAGAATACCACAGAGGAACATACACAAGCCAAGGTTATAACAAGAGAATGAATCGAAAAATGGAGCTACTGTATAGAAAAGCAGAGTGGTTTACTGTTATGGATGCAATCAAATCTGGTGCTTTATCCTATGCAGAGCAAGATACATTAACAGAGGGCTGGAAGCATATTTTAACAGATCAATTCCATGATATTATACCAGGTTCTTCTATTCATGAGGTATATGAAGATTCACGAAAGGACTATCAGTATATTGAGGGAATTGGGGATAAAGTTTTAAAGAATGCTTTGGAGCATCTAGTAGAAGAGAAAGAAATGCATTACACAGTATGGAATACATCTTCTTGGACTAGAGATGAAATTGTTATGCTTCCAAATAATGAAGTGGGAACCTATCGAGATGAAAAAGGAAACAAATTAAATGCTCAAATAGCAGGAGATGTAACTTATGTGGAAGTGAAAAATGTTCCAGCTATGGGAGCTAGAACAATCGTTTTTGAGCCACAAGAAGGAATGCAGGCAGAAGAAGTATTTACTGTTGATGGAAAAGATATAGAAACACCATATTATAGTATTTCTTTAAATAGTCATGGTCAGATTTGTAGACTGTATGACAAGAAAGCGAAGAGAGAAGTTTTGAAAGAGGGCGATGGAGCCAATGTTTTACAGGTTTTTGAAGATAAGCCACTAGATAATGACGCATGGGATATTGATATCTTCTATCAGGAGAAAATGCGTGAAATTACAGAATTAGAAAAATTCGAAATTACAGAATGTGGAGCACTTCAAATGACGATTCATATGGAATGGAACTATATGAATTCTTCCATCAAACAGGATATGATTCTCTACAGCAATACAGCAAGAATTGATTTCAAGACAGTCGTAGATTATCATGAAAACCATCAACTTTTGAAAGCAGCGTTCCCAGTAGATATTCGTTCTACATATGGAACATATGATGTTCAGTACGGAAATGTAAGAAGACCAAATCATTGGAATACAAGCTGGGATCAGGCAAGATTTGAAAGCGTAGCACATCGTTGGGCTGATTTATCAGAGAGAAATTATGGAGTTAGTTTACTTAATGATTGCAAATATGGACATGATATCAAGGATAATGTGATTCGCATTAGTTTGTTGAAGTCAGCAACACATCCAGACCATTTACAGGATCAGGGAATTCATGAATTTACATATTCACTTTTCCCACATCAAGGTGATTTTGTGGAAGGAAAAGTTGTACAAGAAGCATATGCATTAAATGATCCAATGTTAGTAGTTGAGGGACAAAGTCAATTGGGCTATGAAAGCTTTATTTGGTTCGATAATGAGCAGATAGAACTGGATGCAGTGAAAAAATCAGAAGATGGCAAGTTTATTGTGGTGCGTTTCCACGAATTTGCAGGTTCTGCACAGAATGTAAAAATGCAAACTGGTTTCAAATACAAAGCGTGGGTAGAAGGCGACTTGAGAGAACGTCCTCTTTCTACAGAATTCCAACAAGGTGAAATTACACTTTCTATGCATGCATATGAAATTAAGACAATTTTGTTAGAAGTAGAATAAGATACATCAAAAGGAGCCAGAGAATCTGGCTCTTTTTGTAATATGGTACAGAATGAGTGGACTAGAGGGGTAGGCATATGAAAAAAAGAACTTCAAAACAATTATACATAAAATTATTAATATTATACGCTTTTGTTGTTTGTTTGGTTGTCTTAGTATTAGTTTTTTATTTTATTAATAGTACACAAAGACGCTATCTAGAGAAAAATAAAAATTACATGGAGTTAATGCATAATGACGCTGTGAATTATTTAAACAGTTGTGGTGAAAATGCAGGACATATCCATGAAGAGTTATACAACTCAAGTATGGAAATGAATGATATCATTCATTATTTAGAAGATAGTCCACAGGAGTATCAACAGTATAGACTCGATTTATGTACACAGTATGAAATATTAGATTATAAAGGTATTGAGGACTTTTCCCTGACAGCATTTGAAACATATTCTTCATTACTTCGATTGACATTTATCAGTTATCAAAAACAAGATGTGACATATTTTGTAGGAAGCCAGAGTTTGTATCATGAAGAAGAAGCGAAAACTATTTTAGAAGATATTCAAGAGAATCATCTAGCCAAAGAAGGTGAAATTTCTTTTTTAAAAGAAATACGAAATCCAATTACATTGGATAGTGTAGGAGCTATGATTATAACCTTTGATAGTACTTTTTTTGAACAAATTCAGGAGAAGTATCATATAGCAGATTTAGTTGTATATGGAAATGAGGAGGTACCAATTTATACTTCAGGAGAAGCAGCAAAGGGAGGATACATACTGAACTCAAAGATAGGAGAGTACAGTGTGCTAACAAGTATGAACAAAAAAGAGGCCTCTCATGTACCACTAACAGTTATCTTCATGGGGGTTGGTGCTGGAGGTCTGATTATGATTCTTAGCATTTTCTTTATTCAATTTTATTTAAAAAAGGTTTCGTTAAGGTTGAATCATATTTTAGATGGAATGAGCGAAGTAATGGGTGGTAATTTATCTGTTCGTTTGCCTATTGGAAAACGAGAGGATGAATTGGATTTGATTGCATTGCATTTCAATGAAATGTGTGAAAAATTGGATTTATATATTCAAAAATTTTACCTAGCAGAGATTGAACAAAAAAATGCAGAGATGGAGGCGTTGCAAAGCCAGATTAACCCTCATTTTCTATACAATACTCTAGAAGCTGTCCGAATGAAAGCTATTTGCAATGGGGATAAAGAAACAGGGGAAATGTTATATAGCATGGCAGTTATTTTTAGAAGTATGATTAAAGAATCAGATGTGATTACATTGGTGCAGGAGCTGCACTATTGTAAAAAGTATTTGGAATTGTTTGAGTATAGATATCCTGGACAATTTCATTCCAATGTAGAATGTCCCATTGAATATTTTCAAGTACCTATTATTAAATTTGTGTTGCAGCCTGTTATTGAAAATTATTTTGCACATGGAATTAGAAGAAGAGATAAGGATAATTTTGTTTCAATTAAAGTCTTGCATAAAAATGAAGTTTATGAAATTATATTAGAAGACAATGGTCGAGGTATTTCGGATGAACGAATGGAAGAATTGAATACAGGTCTAAAGGAAAATAAAAAGGTGTCTAAGCAGTCTATAGGGATTTTTAATGTAAATAGGCGAATTAAAGCAGTCTATGGAAATCACTGTGGACTAAGACTTGGAAAGTCAAGTTTAGGAGGGACAAAGGTTATTTTAACTTTTAGACCAGAAGAGGGAAAAGAGAATGAAGAAGGTAATGCTTGTTGAAGATGAAGAATTGATTATTCAGGGAATTCTTATCTTTAGTGAAATGTTTACGCTTGGCAGAGGATTCCGTCTTAATTATTTTTAAAGAGGTTGAGGATGTTTATCAAGCAAGAGAAAGTTTACAGCAGCTGCAAAATAAAATGGAAAGTACGTATGAGTTTTCAGTGTTTATTAGTATTGGAGGAATTTTTAATCATTTCCGTGAACTTCCTACGTATTATCATACAGCATTACGGTTACAGAAATATCTTCTAATAGAGGGATATGGAAGTTGTGTAGATGAGCTTACGGTTAGAGATAGAAAAAGTTAGGATATTTATTTTGAACGAACATTATTAAGAAAATATATTTTACAAAAGGCAAATCACAGTGCAATTGAATATATTGATGATTTGTTTATTAATAATATGAATATGGATTGTAGTATAGATTCCTTTTACGAAATTATAGTAGAAATATCTATGCTCTTACAGGAAATTAAGAAAGAGTATAAGCTGGATAATATTAAGGTATTACATAATTTACCAGATTTAATCAATACCTTATATGAAGCAGATGATATTTATAAAGTAAGGACTGTATTTATTTCAGAAATAAATGCGATTATACAGTATTTACATGAGGAAGATTCACAGTATACTCCTGTAGTGAAAAGTGTGATAGCAGAGGTGCAAAAAAATTACAAGGAAGATATGAATTTAAAAACATTGTCACATAAATATTATATGAATGCTTCGTATTTGGGGCAGATTTTCTTGAAAGAGGTTGGATGTTCTTTTGCACAATATTTGAATAGTAAAAAAATGGAGGTAGCAAAAGAGCTGATTCTTAACACGAATATGAAAATGAGCGATATAGCAAAAGAGGTTGGGTATAGTGATATTAGTTATTTTTATAGGAAATTTAAACAATATTATGGCACTGTTCCAGCATCTTTAAGGGAGATGAAAAAATAGTATATTTAAAATAACTGTCTGATTTAAAATTGGGCAGTTATTTTTATGCTATTTTACTATAATTTGTCCAAAGAAACTAAAGATTTTTAAGTTTATAAAAAGTTTATATTATTTATAATTATTATATGTAACAAGTGCATGGGGGAGTACAAGATGAGAAAAGTAAAAGGCGTATTGATATTAGTATTACTCTGGGGCGTGATGATGTGTGTGATATCTTGTACAAAAAGTTCAAATGAGCAAGAAGATGCAAACATAGTCAAGCTTGTTTGGTATCAGATTGGTTCTGTTCAGAAAGATGAAGCTCTTGTATTAGAAAAGGTGAATGAATACATTCGAGAGAAAATAGGAGTGGAGCTTGAAATCAAGCATATTGATATAGGTGATTATAATCAAAAGATTCAAACAATTATTAATACAGAAAGCAATTGGGATATTTGTTTTACATCATCCTGGGTAAATGATTATTTTCAAAACGTAGAGAAAGGTGTTTTCTATAATTTAGAAGAGTTCATCAAAGATACGCAGATGTATGAAGATATAGACCCAAGATTTTGGAAAGCGATGGAAATAGAAGGGGCAATTTATGGGATACCAAGTGAGAAAGAACTAGGGAATATGCCTGTTTGGATTTTTACAAAGGAGTATGTAGATAAATACAATATTCCTTATGAAAGCATACATACACTAGAAGATTTAGAACCGTGGTTAGAAATCATTAAAGAGAATGAACCAGATGTAATTCCTATGTATTTAGCAAGATACACTGCACCTACATATATGGATAAAATTGTAGAACCCATAGGGATTGAATATGGAGATGATACCTACACAGTAAAAAATGTGTTTGAAACCGAACGAATGCAAAGTACACTTCAAACGACACGCAGATATTACGAAAAAGGATATATTAATGCAGATGCAGCAACCATATCAGATACTATTGATTGTAAGAGATTTGTAGTAAAGGGAGATGGACAGCCATTTTCAGAGTTAATCTTCAAAAAAGAGTTAGGGTATGAAGTAGTAATTTCTCCGATTATGGAGTCTTGTATTACAAATGCTTCAGCACGTGGAGCTATTAATGCCATTAATGCAAAAAGCAAGAATCCAAAAAAAGCAGTAGAGCTGCTAGATCTCATTCATAAAGATTTATATTTGAGAAATTTATTGAATTATGGAATTGAAGGGATTCATTGGGAGGCTGTAGAAGTGTCTGATGAAGAATTGGAGCAGGCAAAAGGCAAACCATATATTTATGACAAAAAAGTACATCTCATTTCAGATAAATATAAAGATTATTCCGTAATATATTGGGCGCAAGGTGGATTATTTAATACATATGTCTTGGAGGATGAGCCTATTGATAAATGGGCTTCTTTCGAGGAGTTTAACTCTACTTTAAAAGAAGCACCTACATTTGGTATTGATTTTGAATTAGATCAAGTAAAGAAACAGGTTAACAATATGAACTCTATAATGGAAGAATATGGAAAGGCAATTTATACGGGTACTGTAGACCCTGATGTTTATGTTCCAAAGCTTTTAGAAATTTTAGAAAAGGCAGGTATTTCAGAAGTTATAGATGAGTTTCAGAAACAACTTGATAAAGAATCAAAATAGAGAGGAGAAATGTTTATGAAAAAGGAACTAAAAAAGAAGGGGATTAAAAGGCGAAAGTGGCGTAAAGATGACACAGAGTTATTTGTATTGTCATTGCCTACATTATGTTGGTATATGATTTTTTCGTTTCTTCCAATGTTTGGAATTATCATTGCCTTTAAGGAATATAAGTTAGCCCCTGGAGGACATGGATTTTTATACAATTTATTGCATAGTGAATGGGTTGGAATTGACAACTTTAAGTACTTTTTTACTTCTAACTCTTTTGGTATGTTACTTAGAAATACAGTATTATACAATCTTGCATTTATTGTTATTAGTGCCAGTGTTGCAGTTGGAGGAGCTTTAATATTAAGTAATTTAAGAAATAAAAGAGGGTCTAAGGTATATCAAACGATGATGTTTCTTCCCTATTTTATGTCATGGGTTGTAGTAAGTTACTTTGTATATGCACTGCTAACACCTGAAAAGGGGTATATGAATAGTATTATTACTTCTTTGGGTGGAGATCCTATCATGTGGTACCAAGAGAAGAAATATTGGCCATTTATCTTAGTGTTGTTAAATACATGGAAGGGAATGGGCTATGGTATGGTTATGTATCTAGCAAGTATAGCTGGTATCGACCAAGCGTTGTATGAAGCAGCAGTAATGGATGGTGCAACAATGGCTCAACGTATAAGACACATTACGTTGCCAGGTATCAAGCCTGTATTTATCATTATGTTAATCCTTGATTGTGGAAAAATATTTAACTCTGATTTTGGACTTTTCTATCAAGTAACAGGAGGAATACCACAGTCTTTATATACGACAGTGTCTACATTTGACACATATATATACAATGCGATTCAGTCTACAGCACCAATTGGAAAGACTGCAGCGGCAACCTTTTTCCAATCAATTTGTAGTTGTGCAACAATCCTCTTAGCAAATCAGATTGTTAAGAAAATAGATAATGAAAATGGACTAATTTAAGAAAGGAGTGAGAATAGTGGCAAAGCAAAAAGAGCATGTTTCATCTTTGAATCAAATTAAAAAGTCTACCAATATTGTGTTTAATATTATTTTCTTAATCCTTGCTTTATTATGTGTTTTTCCATTGTTGTTTGTATTTTCTATTTCAATTACAAGTGAGGAGATTCTTCGTTCAGGAACATATCAGATTATTCCACAGGAATTTTCAAATGCAGCATACATGTTTTTATGGAATGAACGAGGCATGATTTTAAGAGCATTCTTTATGTCTATTATAGTAACGGTAATGGGAACTATTATTTCAATTTTCTTAAATACATCTATGGGATATGTTTTATCTAGAAGAACATTCCGATTACATAAATTATATACGTGGATTGTTTTTATTCCAATGGTATTCAACGGAGGAATGCTGGCATCTTATATTGTAGTAAATAACATTTTAAATCTTAGAAATACGATATGGGCTTTGATTTTACCATTAGCATGTTCTTCTTTTAGTGTCATCATATGTAGAACCTTTTTCAGGGTTACTATTCCAGATGCACTAATTGAGGCTGCAAAGATAGACGGTGCAGGTCAGTTTTATATTTGGTCTAAAATTGTACTTCCTATTTCAAAACCAGTAATGGCAACCATTGGAATGTTTGCTGCATTTGGATATTGGAATGATTGGTTTCAGGCATCTTTGTATATTCAGGATAAGAATTTGCAGACATTACAGTCTTTGTTAAATAACATACAGAAAAATATAGAGTATATAGCAAATAACCCATATGGAGGTTTATCTTTGCAACAGTATAAGTTGGCAATGCCAACAGAATCTGTACGTATGGCAATTGCAATGGTTATTATTATTCCAATCGCTTGTACCTATCCATTTTTCCAGAAATACTTTATTTCAGGATTAACGATTGGTTCAGTGAAGGAATAAAAATAATAAAAATGTAGTCAAAAAATGACTAAGGAGGAGGAAACAATGAAATTTAAAAAAGTAATGGCATTGGGAATGGCAGTTCTTATGACTGCAGGACTTGCCGTTGGATGTGGCAGTAAGGAAGAAAAAACAACTGTCAATGAAAATGGGGAAGAGGTTGTAACACTAAAATGGGTGACAATTGGAAGTGGAATGCCTGATAATTATGACTCATGGATTGCTAAGGTAAATGAGTATTTAGAAGAAAAGCTTGCTGTTAATTTGGAGATGGAGGTTATTCCTTGGGGAAATTGGGATGACAGAAGAAATATTATCATCAGTACAAATGAACCATATGATATTATTTTTGGAGCATCCAATAACTATACTTCAGATATTCAGTTAGGAGCGTATGCGGACATTACAGATTTGATTTCTGAAAATATGAAGGAATTTAATGAGTTAATGCCTTCTATGTACTGGGATTCTGTTCGTGTAGATGGAAAAATCTATGGAGTTCCAACTTATAAGGATAGTACACTTTCTAATTATGCTATTTGGGATAAAGAATTGGTGGATAAATATGATATAGATTATAAAAATCTAACAGATTTTGATGACCTTACACCAGTATTCGAGGAATTAAAAGCAGGGGAAAATGATTATCCTGTATATTTAAAGAATGACGGTATTTATTCTATTTTTGATGTTTATGATCAAATCGGTGCTGAAATGCAAATTTTAGGAGTTCGCTATGATGATCCAGATGGAAAGGTTTGCTTTACATTAGAAGAGCCAGATGTATTTTCTGCACTTGAAACATTCCATGAATGGTATCAAAAGGGAATTATTAACCCAGATGCTTCTACATTAGACGAAGCACGTGTATATAACATGTGGAGAATTGCACAAGGTTGGGAATCTGCTGGTAAAACTTCATGGGGACCACAAATGGGAAAAGAAGTTGTAGTAAACAAATTAGGAGATACAATTCTATCAAATGATACAGTACGTGGCTCACTAAATATGGTTTCTACAAATAGTAAATATCCTGAAAAATGTTTACAATTATTGAATCTTGTAAATGTAGATACAACACTTCGAGATATGTTCTATTATGGAGAAGAAGGTGTAAACTTTGAATATGTAGATGTAGACGGAGAAACAAAGGTTCATAAAATCAATGAAGATTGGCCAATGGCTGGATATACACAGGGAACATTCTTTACAGTTACACCAGTAGAAACTGACCTAGAAGACCAGTGGAGCGAAATCAAAGAGTTAAATGAAAATGCTGTTCCATCTGTTATGCTTGGATTCAATTTTGACTCATCAGAGGTAAGCGATCAGCTTTCAAACTGTAGAGAGATTTGGCTACGTTATAAGAAAGAGATGATGACAGGAGTAAATGATCCAAATAAGACAGTTCCAGAGCTTAAAGAAGAGTTGATGAAGGCTGGATTCCAAGACATTTTAAATGAAGCACAAAAACAGGTAGATGAATATCTTGCTGGAAAATAGTATATAAGATTGAAAAGGCTGACTTCGGTCAGCCTTTTTGCGGGGATGGAGGAATTTATGAAACAGTTTACAAGTCAAACAGATAATCAACCTTATATGAATGTAATATTTGGAAACTTTTTTTGTCCAGCTTATGATGATGAGCAATTTGTAGATGAAACAATGCAATTAATCAAAGAGCTAGGCTATAGTAGTGTCATGTTTGATACGAAAGCATGGGAAGATTTTAAGGAGAGATATGATACAGGGGCATTAAGTCAATATGTAAAAATGCAGGAGTTTATGGGAGAGTGTGCAAAGAAGCATGGGCTTTCTTATAACTTTTTATTGCTATACTTAAATGGAGATAATTTATATCCACATATTCGCTTTAGTCCGCCAATATTTGGAGAAGAAACGGTATATTTGGATGGTCGTCCAGGGCGTTGGTATAAGTACTGGTCCAAGAAAGCGAAGGCTTCTATGAAAGAGCATGTAAATCGAATTATGGAAAGCTATGGGGCTGGATGTGAAAAATGTACAATAGATGGGAAAGAAACAGTAAGACCAGTTTGTAGTATGTGGGATCCTGTAGTTGCACCTAGCTTTGATTACGAGGGACAAAATAGATATCTGAAATATTTAAAAGAATTTTATCGTGGTGATATTACGGCTTTTAATATGCATTATGGCATACAGGCAGATGATTTTGAAAATTTAAAGCCAGAAGAGTATTGGTACGGCGTAAAATATGAGGGAGAATTTTGTTATACAGAAGAGGATGTGACAAATCGCACACCTAAATTCTATATGTGGCGAGATAACATGCTATGGAAAATACACGAATTAACGGAGTATTTTAAATCAATAGGACCACTGTTAAAAGAGAAAAATCCAGATTTATTTTTATGTCCAGATTTATCTCAGTGGGGATATTTCTTAAATATTTATGGAAGAATACAACAAGATATGGATAATGAATTCAGCGACCTATGGGATACTGCTCTTAGAGGAATTGATATGTATGCACTTGCACCATATGTTGACTCTGCACATTTTATTACAGTACCTATAACACCAGATGGGTATCCAGATGCATATGTAGTATCTTGTCAACATAGCATGATGAGGGTGATGAATGAAGGGAAACCTGTCATAGGAGGAGTTTACTGGGGAAGATATATTTATAACGATATTTACGCATTCCTTACTCCTTCAGAAATTCTTGGCAGTATGGTAGCCTGTGGAATTGATGGATATACATGCTATGGTATGAATGGATTGGATGACGGAGGCGTTTTAAATCGTATGAATTTGGCATTTTTGGAATCCTTAAAGAGGGGAAATGAATGGAGCAAGCAAGTCATTTCTTTGAGAAAAGGACAAAGGAAAAAAGAGATTGCACTTCTATTTCCATCAGAAATGGCGCATTTAGAACCATTTGAAGTAGGTAATAATAAAATTCGACGTTTAGATTTGCTTGGTTGGTATAAATATTGCTGTGATTTGGGGTATCAGGTAGATGTAATTAGTAATCATGAGGTAGAAAAAGGAAAATTGGAAGAGTATAAGGTTCTTATTATTCCTACAAATGATTGTTATTTTGCAGCAGAGCATGAGAAATTTGAAGACGAGCTTTGTACATGGGTAAAAGAAGGGGGAATTGTACTTCACGGTCCTGATGATGATATTGCTAAAAATTGTTTTGGGATAATTGGCGAAAAATGTGAAAAAACACCTTATCAATATAAGGAAGTGTTGATAACTCAAGGAGAAAGATTTTGTAAATATAACAGTGGAGAATGCATTTCATCTTACATAGAAGAAGTTGGCTCTTGTATTTCTAAGCATAATGGAGAGTGGTTGTCTACACATATGAAAGGAAAGAATGAAAAATGTGAAGGTACTGTATATTCATTTGGAGTTCAAATTGGTGCGTCATATTGTTCAAAAAATATTCCACATGTTCCGTATAATCAAGGCAACAAAGAAATGTATCCAATCGCATTAGCAAAAAATAGCGTAGTGAAAGATATTTTATCGAAACATATTGTTCCAGTAAGTGGAATTTGTGAAAGAGGAATAGAAACAGGAGTCTTTGAAAATGGAATGATTATTGTAAATCATCGTTCAACACCATATAAGCTGCCTAAAAAATTTGTTACGGAGGTTTATCAATCTTTAAACCATCTAAAAGAAGACGGGTATGGTATTCTTCAAGGGCACGAAGCTGTGTGGGTAAGTGATTTATAGAAATTAATTGTGCAATATAATAAAAAACATATAATTCTCATCTTGAAAAACATACAAGTATTCTATAATATAGGACATATAATATGCAAAGGGGAGGTAATTATATGTCATTGTTACAGGTTACTTATTTTTCAGAAGCATTAGCTAGAACAACAACATTCTATATGTATTTGCCAAACGATGTACCAGAAGGAACACGCAAAGGGAATATTCATTATGAAAGACCGACAAAGACATTGTATTTATTACATGGATATTCAGGTACAGCCAGTGATTGGGTTACAGGAAGCTCGGCCCAAGAGTTAGCAATACAGTATAATCTTGCAATTGTTATGCCTTCTGGAGAGAACAGCTTTTATTTAAATGGAAAAGGAACAGGACGTGCATTTGAAACTTTCGTAGGGAAAGAGTTAATTTCTTATGTTACGAGAACGTTCGGACTTTCTGACAAAAAGGAAGATAATTTCATAGGTGGATTATCTATGGGAGGTTTTGGGGCAATCCATACAGGGTTAAAATATCCTGAAAATTATGGAAAGATGTTCGGTTTATCATCTGCATTTATTATCAATAGTATTAAGGATATGAAACCAGGTACAAAAGATGGACTTGCAGATTATGATTATTACGTACAAACCTTTGGTCCATTGGAAGACTTAGAGGAAAGTGAAAATAATCCAGAATATGTTGTGAAAAGGCGAATAGAGAATGGGGAAGAGATTCAACCAATTTTTATGGCATGTGGAACAGAGGACTTCCTCTTACAGGAGAATCGTAACTTTTATAATTTCCTAAAAGATTGTAGAGTACAAGTAACCTATCAAGAGGCTCCAGGTGTACATAATTGGAAATTTTGGGATAAGCATTTAGAACCAGCAATTCAATGGTTGTTAGGTCAAGAGTTATAACGAGGAGGAAAGATATATGGAAAACTTTAATTATTATACCCCAACAAAAGTTGTATTTGGAAAAAATACACAAGCTTTAGTAGGTCAGCTTGTAAAGGAGCAAAATTGTAAAAAGGTTCTAGTACACTACGGAAGTGGAAGTGTAAAGAAAAGTGGACTTTTGGATGCAATTTATCAATCGCTAGATGAGGCAGGTATTGCATATGTATCTTTGGGAGGAGTAGTACCGAATCCTCGTTTATCACTTGTGTATGAAGGAATTGAATTATGTAAGAAAGAGAATGTAGATTTTATCTTGGCAGTTGGCGGCGGAAGTGTAATTGATTCGGGAAAAGCAATTGGATACGGCGTGGTAAATGAAGGGGATGTTTGGGATTTTTATGAAGGAAAACGTACTGCAACGGCATGTTTACCAATAGGTACTGTACTAACTATTGCGGCAGCTGGTTCAGAAATGAGCGATTCTTCCGTTATTACAAATGAAAAAGGCTGGCTTAAGAGAGGATATAGTTCAGAATATTCCAGACCTAAATTTGCTATTATGAATCCAGAATTGACAATGACATTGCCTCAATATCAAACAGCAAGTGGATGTGTTGATATTATGATGCATACAATGGAACGTTATTTTAACCAATGTGATAACATGGAACTAACAGATGGAATCAGCGAACATCTATTAAGAACTGTCATGAAAAATGCTAAAATTCTTATGGAAGATCCAAACAATTACGAAGCGAGAGCTGAGATTATGTGGGCGGGAAGTTTAGCGCACAACGGACTTACAGGATGTGGAACCGATGGAGGTGACTGGTCTTCTCATCAATTAGAGCATGAGTTAGGTGGAATGTTTGATGTTGCTCATGGAGCAGGTCTTGCTGCAGTATGGGGAAGTTGGGCACGTTATGTTATGGATGCTAGACCAGAGCGTTTTGCACAATTTGCAGTAAAAGTAATGGAAGTTCAGCCAACAGAAGATGTATCTGAAACAGCATTGAAAGGGATTGTTGAAATGGAAGAGTTCTATCATGCAATTCATATGCCAACAAGCATCCATGAAATGGGAATTGAGATTACAGAGGAGCAAATTGAAGAGCTGGCAGAGAAATGTAGTAATTTTAGTAAACGAACGATTGGGTGTGTAAAAGCATTAAATAAAGAAGATATGTATCAGATATATAAAAATGCAAAATAAATAGAAGATGAGGTGGGATTTGTAAACCCCACCTCATTATTTTTTGCTTTCCATAAGCTTTAACATACAATATCCACTGACTAAGACAATACAGGAAATAAGTAAGTACATTTTCCCATTTTGAGAACTTAGACCACCATAAATTACAATGATAGCACCAATACATGCCAAAGTAGGGGAAACAAATCCAAAAAATCTACTCTTGATATTTCCCTTGCGTGCATACAATATAACACCAACAAATAGTAAGAAGTAAAAAATATACATAATTACAATGGGCAATCCAGATACGTCTAGCTGCAAATTTGCAAAAATACTACTTTCAATAGATAAGTAGTGGATAAATAGCCATACACAAGAAAGACAAAAGCTAATAAAATGTGAACGTAAGGATACGTTGAATCTTGTATGTACTTCCGAGATTTTCTCATACTTAGGCAGTTCCTTTCTGATAGCAAGTGCATGAGGAACACGACAACTTCCTAAAATAATGCCATTGCATGTACCAAGAACTGAAATAACAACACCAGTTAGAAGAAGTTTAGCAGCACCTGTTCCAAAGAGTTTGTTTGATGCAGCTTCAAATGCTAAATCTTCTAATTCCAAAATTTGCTCAGGTCCCAATAAAAAGTTGATACCTAGGAAATATAATAAATACATTACTAAAATAATCAAAGGAGCAATGGTCAAAGCAAGTGGAAGATTTTTCTTCGCATTCTTAATTTCATGACAAATGGAAGGAGCAATAGACCATCCATCATAAGAGAAAGCAGCAGCTACAATCGCACTACTTCCAGCTACAATACCTGCTCCAGTTATGGAACTAACTTGTAAGGAAGAAGAATCACCAAAAATTACCCCCAAAAAAGCAATGCAAAGCAAAGGAATCATTTTAATAAATGTGGTAGATGTCTGCAAATATCCACCTAATTTAGGTGCTAAAGTATTAATAAGGTACAAAGCGACCATATAGAAAATACTTACTCCCCAAATCGAATTTTGTAAAAAAGTTACGTTAGAAAAAAGCTGTAACGTGTAGTTTGCACCAACCCAACAAATAACAGCAGTTAAAGCAGGATAGTAAACTACCATTTGAAACCATCCAATCAGAAAGGCAAAATGCTTTCCAAATGCTTTCTCGCCATAACTAATGAGTCCTCCAGCATCATCTGTGATTTTCGCCCATTCAGCAATGGTAATGCCTCCAAAAATAATACCTACAGCTCCAATAATTAAAACAAGACATCCAATGGCTACATTGCCATCCGTAAGTATTAAAATATCGTCTGCTTTAAAAAAGATGCCTGACCCTACAACAATACCTACAACCATGGCAATTGTTGTCATAAGTCCGTATTTTCGTTTTACTTCCTCCATAATCGTTCCTCCTGTAAAAATATAAGCTGTCAGTAGTATATGATAAAATAAACTATTTGTATAGTGTTATAATAATTTTCTTTTTAGCATATCAGGATTTGAGGCATGACTAAGAGCTTCTTCCTCCGATATTATATTTTTATTGTATAGATTCAAAAGACTGCGATCCATGGAAAACATAGTATCGGAGGAAGCAGAATAAATCAAACCATCAATTTGATGGATTTTATTTTCACGAATCATGTTTCGAATAGCAGGTGTTACACTCATAAGTTCAAATGCTGGAGTTAAATGCTCTCCATCCAATGTGGAAATTAATTGTTGTGACACAACAGCTTGTAGTACAGAAGAGAGCTGTACTGCAATTTGTCTTTGTTGATTAGGTGGAAATACATCAATAATTCGATCAATCGTATTTGCAGCACCAAGCGTATGCAGGGTAGATAATACAAGGTGTCCAGTTTCAGCGGCAGTCATGGCAATGGAGATTGTTTCATAATCACGCATTTCACCTAGAAGGATTACATCAGGGCTCTGGCGAAGAGAGGCTCGAAGAGCTGTAACGTAATTTTTTGTATCAGAATCTATCTCCCTTTGGCTTACAATACTCTTTTTATGAGGATGGAGAAATTCTAATGGGTCTTCTAAAGTAATAACATGCTTTTCTTCGTATTTGTTTATGGCATCGATAATACAGGCAAGCGTGGTAGATTTTCCACTTCCAGCAGGTCCAGTAACAAGAACCAATCCTTTTTTTAAGGAGCCCAGTTCAATTACTTTTTCAGGAATACCTAAAGTTTCGGGTTTAGGAAGTACAAAGGTAATTACACGGATAACGGCAGCTAAGGAGCCTCTTTGGAGATAGGCACTGACACGAAAGCGAGAAAGTCCTTTTACAGCAAATGAAAAATCATCATCCCCAGTTTCATTTAATCGTTTCATATCTCGCTGCTTGGAAAGTTGGTAAATTTCTGTAATAAGCTGCTTGCAATCTTCAGGTGTCAGCTGTTCCTGGGAAAAAGTATAAAGTTTTCTATTCTTTTTGTATGAGAGAGGGCGTCCTGCAATGATAAATAAGTCAGAAGCCCCCATATTTACAGAATTTGTTAAAAAATCAAGTGCAGTTGTCATCATATTAAAACCTCCAGAAATGTTACATACATTACAAGTTATACAAGTGGAAGAGGAGTATTTGCATCCCATTCATGAGTAGACTGAGTGTTCCATGCTAGAATTCGATATCGTTTTCCATCAGAAAAGGGCCAATAAGAATACTCCAAAGTAATATTTAAAATAAATTCTTCTTCTACGGATACAAAATATTGAACTTGATGATTCGTAGTAATTGTTATGTTAGGAATCTTTTGCAGATTTTTAGTTATTTCCTGAAAAAAATCAGTTTCGTTGTTTGTTTGGGCAGTAGTATCCAAACATTCAATAATTTGAAATAAAATGCTGTTGGCTTCGTTTTCAGCATGATAATAAGCAGTAGTTCGGTTTACATTTTTTTGGGCTAACTTCATATTTGCATTGGCACTAGCCAGTGAAAGAACAGAAAATGTCAGCATACAGAGTAATACAAAAGTTAACATAATAGAAGTTGTTCCATTTGTAATAAAGGTAACTCGATTTCTATGATTCATAACTGCTTACTCCTTTCTCGTGTTGATATGAGGGATAGCATAGTGTTAATTCATAAATAGTTTTTCCAGAATCATCTTTCATGCAAATCCAAGTATCTACACGCACATTGTCCACGTCCTGTTGAATGGAGAGGATATAGGATGCAACGTTTTTTTCGCAAAATTTGTAATGTTCATCATAGTAGATAAAGTAGGTTGAATCTTCTTCACAAAGACTAGGAAAGTATTCTTGTAAAGAAGTGGAACTGCCATCTGTGTATTTTAGTACGGAAGCTGCACTGGAAACCTGAGTGGAAGCAAAACTTAAATCTAGTGCAGACTGGCTAATAAAATGTGACTTAATAAAAGCCTGTATACAAATCGTGCTGCCAAGAGAAAAAAATAAAATTGCAATCATAAGCTCAATTAAAAATAAGCTGGATTTTGAACGTTTAGAGCGGTTCATAGGCCATCCCTTTCTATACAAATTCACTTCTTAAATGGAGAAATAAAGTAATGGAAGTACCACTTCCAGCAGTAGCATGAAATTCTAAGA
Source organism: Candidatus Ruminococcus intestinipullorum (assembly GCA_018883985.1). Lineage (GTDB taxonomy): Bacteria > Bacillota > Clostridia > Lachnospirales > Lachnospiraceae > Mediterraneibacter > Mediterraneibacter intestinipullorum_A. The sequence goes on from JAHLFA010000052.1 coordinate 24,540, forward strand.
AACCATTTGTTGTTTCAGATATGGAAAAATCAGAAATCTCAATAATCTTTTCTCCCATATCTCTAGCTGGAGTGATTCCTTCCTGAATGGTTAATTCACACAAGTAATTTTCATAAGGATATATATAAGTTAAATACTGTTCGCCATTGATATGATTCGTTAAAACCAGTGTATTTACATCATCTAATTTTGTCAAAGAAATATGCCCAGCAATGTCATGTTGACGAATTTTTTCCGTTACATAGGCAAGTGCAGTTCTGGCAGAATAAGTGTCTTCCATTGTGGAGGTGGTTTTGGAATAAATTTTAGCACCAATACTTACTACCAAAAGCGATGAGGCTGCAAAAATACAAAATAAGGATAATGTAAATATAAAGTCTACGGTGTGGGTAGTGTTATGCCTTTTTAGTCCCATATAGAATCTACCGTCCTTTCCTTTAATGGAATCACTCTAATGTCTGGCATGATATTTGAGCCAATGACTTCGTAGGAAATTAAATATTTTCGTTTATTATAGGTAATTCCATAATGTTTCTCTAAATAGTCTAAGTTCTCTGGGTAGAAGCCTTCTAGTGCATAGCAGTGAACAGCACCACGAATAATCGATTTTTCTAGATTTTCAGCTTCCTGTTTTGCAGTTGTTTCCGAAAGGAAAGATACTCCGTAGAAAAAAGCAATAAGAACGATACAAAATACTGCAATAGAAATCCAGTGCATAGATAAACGAAACTTCTTTTGTTTTTTCTCGAATCGATTCATAAGTATCCTCCTTACTTATCCTATATTTGTCATAATACCCATTAAAGGAAGCATAACAGATAATAAAATCATCCCCGCAGCAATGGAAAGAATGGCAACTAATGTAGGCTCTAACTTTGAAATAATGTCAGAAATTTGTGTATGTATATCGTCGTCATATTTAAAAGAAATTTGTTTCATAACATCATCAAGGGAACCCGTCTTAAACCCAATGGAAATCATTCTTGCATAAATACCAGAATAAATTCCCGCCTGTCGCATGGACTCTGCAAGGTCGTTCCCAGCTTCAACCATTTGAATTGTTTTAGAAATTTGTGCAAGTACTTTTGGATGCTCTACAAGCTGTCTAGCCAAGTCTAGTCCCTCGTCAATATCAAGGCCACTATTAAGGGCAAGATACATTCCACTAGAAAAGCGAGCACAAGCAATTTTTGCAGTTATATTCCTAGTTAGAAAAAAATGATAGGAAAATGTTTTTAAATAGCTGCGGCCTTTTGAACTATATGTAAGAAAAAGTGATAAGACGGCAAGGAAAATACCGATACCAATGAAGACAAAACTTTGCCGACTAATAAAAATTCCTAACTCTAAAATTGCACCAGATAGTCCTGTCAGTCCAGTTCCTAGCTGTTGAAATACTTGTTGAAAAACAGGAAGCACTTTAATAATCAGGACAAAAATAACAATAGACATCATCCCAAGCATAACAACAGGATATGTAATGGCACTTTTGATGTTTTGGGAAAGTTCATCTTCCTTACGGTAATGCTCTGTTAGAGCAGCCATGACATCTACTAAACGCCCAGAATGCTCGCCTATTTCTACCATGCTGCACATGTAATCGGGAAATACGTTTGTAGATTTGAGAGCTGTATGAAGATACCCAGTTTCCTCCATATTGTAAAATAAAGTTTCCATTAGCCATTTTCCATCACCATCGGGCAAATCATCCATCATAATAGAAAAACCCTCTAGTACAGAAATCCCAGATTTCAAAATTAAGGTTAATTGATTACAAAAAGAGGCTAATTCATTATTGGTTAATGCTTTCATAAAAACTCCTTTCTGGGATTAGCGAATGTACTGTACAGTGTAATTACTGCCATCCCCAATATACTCGAGTATTTTTTTGTTGTTATGATTTGAAGAAGCAAAGGTAGGATCCATTCGAGTCCAAGAATCTCCTGAAAATTCTATGATATTATCAATCCACCCTACTTCTTTGATGTAGACACTAATCCAAGCATGATAGACATCCCCAGAATATCCGATTTCTAAACGAGTTGGAATGTTTTGTGAGCGAAGCATTGCAGTAGTAAGTGCCGCATAATCAAAGCAGATACCTGTTTGTGTGTGCAACGTTTCATCTATATTTGGCAAATAACCTAAGGTAATTTGTTCAGCCTTTGTTTCATCATATTGAATATGTTCTACAACATAGTGATAAATATTTGCTACTGCATCTAAGTCAGATTCAACATTTTCTACAATACTAGATGCAACTGTAACAGCTTCTGAATTCGCATCAAAATTAACATATTGATTGGGATAGAGAAAGGGTAAAAATTCATTTTCTAGTTCAACATTAACAGATTCTTTAAATAAGATAGTATATTTGTTATCTACTACATTCTCGTATCCGTCAATTTGGTAGGTGCCGTTTCCACTCGTTAGGGGCAACGGTGTGTATACTTCTGATGCAGTTAGGAAATACTTATATGAAATTCCATCGGAACCAGTAATTTGTATATTTGCCTTTGCTGCATCTCCAAGATATCTCGCCATAACATATCCTTGGTCTACATGAGAAGTATCAATCCATAAAGAAGTAGAAGTTCCAAGAATAGATTCTCCAGAGGCTTCTGGTTGATATATTGTGGGAGTATTCGGTCGGATAGTCGTTTGTTCTGTATGAGAAGGTGGAGGTGAAGTATTTTCCGATGCATGATTTCCACATCCAGATAAAGAGAACAAGGAGTATAGCATAAAAAATAACTTGTATCTCCACACAAAATGCTTTTTATGGTACATAGAAAACTCCTTATTACAGATGGTGTAAATGTTATATTTCTATGAAAATTATAGCACTAAAGTTCACTTTTGCAACTCTTTTTGTTATAGTATAAATTGAAGCATGAAGAAAGGAGCAAAAAAAATGGGTCAATATGATGTAGTAATTATAGGTGCTGGACCAGGAGGGATTTTTGCAGCTTATGAGTTGATGAAACAATCTCCACAATTAAAAGTAGCTGTTTTTGAATCAGGGAATCCTTTAGAAAAAAGAAAATGTCCTATTGATGGGGATAGAATAAAGAGCTGTATTCACTGTAAAACATGTGCAATTATGAGTGGATTTGGAGGTGCTGGTGCATTTTCAGATGGAAAATATAACATTACCAATGACTTTGGTGGTACATTGTTTGAATATATTGGGAAACAAAATGCAATAGATTTGATGAAATATGTGGATGAAATTAATATGGAGTACGGTGGAGAAAATACAAAAATGTATACCACAGCTGGCTCTCAATTTAAGAAGTTGTGTATGCAAAATAAGTTACAACTTTTAGACGCATCTGTACGCCACTTAGGAACAGATATTAACTATATAGTTTTAGAAAATCTTTATGCAAAGTTAAAGGAACAGGTGGAGTTTCGTTTTAACTATCATGTGGATAAAATCGAACGAGCGGAAGATGGATATAAAGTATACCATAAAGATTCGGTAGATGAGTGTACAAGATGTATTGTTTCTGTAGGAAGAAGTGGAAGTAAATGGATGGAGAAAGTTTGTCAGGACTTGGAGATTCCAACGAAATCAAATCGAGTAGATATTGGTGTACGTGTGGAGCTTCCAGCAGCAATTTTCTCTCATTTAACAAATGAGTTATATGAAAGTAAGATTGTATATCGTACAGAGAAGTTTGAAGATAAGGTCAGAACATTTTGCATGAATCCAAAAGGGATGGTTGTAAATGAAAATACAAATGGGATTGTAACAGTGAATGGACATAGTTACGAAGATCCAGAAAGGCAAACTGAGAATACAAATTTTGCCCTACTTGTAGCAAAGCATTTTTCAGAACCATTTAAGGACAGTAATGGATATGGAGAGAGCATTGCAAGGCTTTCCAATATGCTAGGTGGTGGAGTCATTGTACAACGATTTGGAGATTTGATTCGTGGGCGAAGAAGTACGCACAGCCGTATAGAAGATGGTTTTGTTACTCCAACACTGGCAGCAGAACCAGGGGATTTGAGTTTGGTTTTACCAAAGCGTATTTTAGATGGAATTATAGAAATGATTTACGCACTGGATAAAATCGCACCAGGAACTGCAAATGACGATACTTTATTATACGGTGTGGAAGTAAAGTTCTATAATATGGAAGTAGAATTGGATAAAAATCTAGAAACAAAACATGAAGGTCTTTATGTAATCGGAGATGGAAGCGGTGTTACCCACTCCCTATCTCACGCATCTGCTAGTGGTGTATTTGTAGCTCGTGCTATTAGCAAAAAGTTATCATAGATAGTATTTAGTTACGCAGGAATGTGTTAATTACGTGTACGATACCATCCTCATCGTTTGAGAGAGTGATGAAATCAGCACTTTCTTTCACAATGGGCTGAGCATTAGCCATTGCAACGCCCAATCCTGCGTATTCAATCATAGAAAGGTCATTAAACCCATCCCCACAGCAAATCATAGAATCGGAAGTTAAACCAATGCTGCCTAAAAGCTTTTGAAGAGAGTATGCTTTGTCAATATTTTGTGGCATAATTTCAAGGAAAAACGGCTCTGAGCGATAAATATTTAATAATGTATGGAATTTTTCCTGTAGCTTAGGCATAAGTTCTTCTAATATAGCAGGCTCTCCAGGAATTAATAGCTTATTTACTGGATGAGTAAGCTGACCTACAAAATCATCTGTAGGAATAATATCCATTTTATTAATAAAGGACTCTTTTTTGCTATACTCATTTACAGCAATACCAGAAAGGAGTGCGTCATCCTTGTAAGACATAATATCTAACCCATCAATATCTTTTATAATGTCGTAAATAGGTTTTATTACTTCAGGTGGAAGTGTTTTATTGTAAACAATATTTCCAGTAGAGCATTGGGTAATTCTCGCCCCATTGAATGAAAGAATATACCCACCAAATTTCTCAAGCTCTAAAGTTTGAGCAAGAGGTGTAATTCCATTAATTGGACGTCCACTTGCTAACACAACTTTTTTTCCATTTTCCTGAATTTCTATAAGGGCTTTTCTAGTGTTTTCTGTGATTTCTTTATTTGAATTTGTTAAAGTTCCGTCTAAATCTAGAACAAGTATTTGATAGTTCATAGTGTACCTCTTTTATTTCATATCTTTTAATACTGTGATAATTTCAGAAAAGTGCATTCCATGAGATGCTTTTACTAAAATAGTATCTTGTTTACAAATCAATTTGGAATATTCTTCTAAAAAGTCTTCTTTTGTTTCATAATAAAATACCTTTGTAGATGTATCTTGTTCCAAGGCACCTTGTTTCATGTGTTTGGAGAGTGTTCCAATGCAGATTAATACATGAATTCCAAGCAAAGCAGCATGTTGCCCTACTTGGTAGTGCATCTCATTCTCTGTAGGACCTAGTTCAAACATATCTCCAAGTATAGCTACTGTACGTGTGTTAGCCTTTGCCAGCACATCCAAAGATGCTTTCGTAGATGCTGGATTTGCATTGTAGCAATCATCAATAATAGTAAGGTGTTCTGTTTTGATAATATTATTTCTCCCAGCAATTGGCACGAGGGATTCAATTCCAGCTTTGATTTGTTCATCTGTCATGTTGAAAGCATATCCTACAGCGATTCCAGCCAGTGCATTATATACCATATGTTCTCCAGGAATGGAGATTTGAGCTTCAAAAGTAGTGTTAGGTGTATGGAAGCAGGCCTTTGTTCCATGTAACCCTAAATCCTGTATTTGGTCAGCAAAGAAAGGATAGTTATGTTGAAGACCAAAAAATATTGGTTCAATCTGGTTAAAAGGTCTTACACTAGAGAGCATATCATCATCTCCGTTGAGAATAATAGAACCATCAGGATTCATATATTTAAAGATTTCTGTCTTTGCTTTTAAAATACCCTCTCTGGATTTTAGGAATTCAAGATGAGCCACACCAATATTTGTAATCACGCAAATATCAGGACGTGCAATTTTGGAAAGGCGTTCCATTTCACCAAAATTGCTAATACCAAGTTCCAAAACAGCAACTTCGTGTTCCTCACGAATGTTGAAGATAGTGAGGGGAAGTCCAATTTCATTATTAAAATTTCCTGCTGTTTTTAATACGTTATATTTCTTTCCTAATACAGAGGCGATCATTTCTTTTGTACTTGTTTTTCCAACACTTCCAGTAACAGCGACTACCCGAATATTTAAGCTCTGACGATAGTGCATTGCAAGGTCTTTTAGTGCCTGTTCGCAAGAGCTGACAAGAATGTATGGATAAGAAGCATTTTCAATTCGTTTTTCAGACATTGCACATAATGCACCATCTCGAATCGTTTGTGGAATAAACATGTGTCCATCCACTCTTGCTCCTCTGATTGCAATAAATAGGCTGTCTTTTTCTACTTTACGACTATCAATTACAACACTAGATACTTCTTTATGATAGCTTTCGTCATCACCATAATATACGCCCTTACAAGCTATGGCAATTTCTTTTAATGTCATGTTTTTCATAAAATTCCATCCTTTACTGATAACGTGCTTTTAATGATTTTTCTATAATGAGTTCGCATAAATCTGTATATTCAATTCCAGCAGCCTTTGCTTCTTGAGGGAGAAGGCTGGCAGAAGTCATACCAGGCAGTGTATTCATCTCTAAACAGTAGAGGTTTCCAGCATCATCTAAAAGAAAATCAGCACGACTGTATACATCAAGGTTTAATGCATGGAAGGCTTTTTTTGTTAATTCCTGCATACGTTTTGTGATTTCTTCTGGAATTTGTGCTGGACAGATTTCTGTAGTAGCACCTGCCTGATATTTATTTGCATAATCAAAAAAACCTTGTTTTGGTATAATTTCAATAGGTGGAAGTACCTGATCGTCAATAATACCACACGCAAATTCTCTTCCTTTAATGTAAGTTTCTATTACAACTTGATCTTCATAACGGAAGGAATTTTTAAGAGCATCTTGATATTCCTCCTCTGTATGGACAATATAAACCCCAATACTTGAACCGCCTGAACAAGGTTTGACAACTACTGGCAGAGAAAGTCCAAGTGATTCTAATGAATGGTTTGGACTATTTTTTTGAAGGCATGTGCCATTAGGAGTATCGACCCCTGCTTCCATAAATATTTGTTTTGTAAGACCTTTGTCCATTGCAATTGCACAGCCTAAGAAATTTGGTCCAGTATATCGAATGCCTAGTAAGTCAAAAGCTGCTTGCAGCTTTCCGTTTTCACCTTCTCCACCATGCAGTCCTAAAAATGTAATATCAGCCAAACGACATAGTTCAATTACATTTGGTCCGAAAAAGCAAGGAGAGTTATCCTTTCTAGAGGCTTTTACGGCTTCTAAATCAGGTTCTAAAGAAGAAATATTTTTGGTGATTGAAAGACCATGGTCAGGAAGTGTAAATACTTCTTCTAAATTATCAGGGGCGTCAGGAAGTCCAAGAAAAACATCCAATAAAAAGGCTTGATGCCCTTTTTCTACTAATGTTTGACAGATTCCAGCAGCAGAGGCTAAGGATACATCACGTTCTGTACTTAATCCTCCAGCTAATACAATAATTTTCATCATAATAAAACTCCTATTCTTTCCTATCGTTATTTGTTCAGCTCATTTAGCAGAGTTGTTTTTGTATCATAAAGTTTTTGAGATAAGTCAACATACACTTTATGAGGGTAGAAGAGTCTTTTTGTTTCATCCCAAAGTGTTTCTTTTTCTTGGCGACAATACTCGGCAATTTCCATAACAGATGGAGATTGGTATACACATTCCCCATGAATAAAAATTGGCTGCAGCATCTCACGCATAGTGTAGCTGCCACCTTCTAGCCGTGTTTTCTTCCAAGTAGCATTTGGGTCGAAAAGTAAAAGCTCTTTTGAGGTATCGTAAGTTTCGTCAGCAAAGCAGATTAAGTCTGCCTTGATTTTTCCATTTGCTTTATCATATACACGGTAAACTGTTTTGTTTCCAGGATTTGTGATTTTCTCTGTGTTTTCAGAGATTTTAATTTTAGGAATAAGCTCCCCATCCTTTTCTATAGCTGCTAACTTATAAACACCACCAAAGGATGGGCAATCTTTGGAAGTAATAAGGTTTGTTCCAACGCCCCAAGAAGTAATAGCAGCACCTTGCATTTTTAAATCATGAATTAAAAATTCATCCAAATCATTCGATGCGGCAATAACTGCATCAGGAAAGCCGGCAGCATCAAGCATAGCACGAGCTTTTTTGGAAAGATAAGCAAGGTCACCACTGTCTAAGCGAATTCCAAAGTGGGAAGGTTTTGTTCCTGAATTTTGGAGTTCTTTAAATACACGAATGGCATTTGGAACACCAGATTTTAATGTATCATAGGTATCAACAAGTAACATGCAAGAGTTAGGATATAAGTCTGCATAGGCTTTGAATGCAGTATATTCATCAGGAAAGCTCATAATCCAACTATGTGCATGAGTTCCCATAACAGGCACATCAAACATTTGCCCTGCTAAAACATTGGAAGTTCCGATACAGCCACCAATCATAGCAGCTCTTGCACCATAGAGTCCAGCATCAGGACCTTGTGCACGGCGAAGTCCAAATTCCATTACACCATCTCCTTGTGCAGCAAATACAATGCGTGCAGTCTTTGTCGCAATAAGCGATTGATGATTAATGATATTTAAAATTGCAGTTTCTATCAATTGAGCTTCCATAATCGGTGCAATGACCTTTATAAGTGGTTCTTGTGGGAAAACAACGCTTCCTTCTGGAATGGCATAAATATTCCCACTAAAGTGAAATCCACTCAAATAGTGCAGAAAGTCTTCGCTAAAAATTCCAAGGCCTCTTAAATAGTCCACATCTTCATAAGTGAAGTTTAAGTTTTTGATATATTCAATTACTTGTTCAAGACCAGCCATAATGGAATACCCATTTTTGGCAGGATTTTGACGGAAAAAAACGTCAAAAACAACTACTTCGTTTGTTTGTTGCTCAAAATAGCCTTGCATCATAGTTAGTTCATATAAATCAGTAAGTAATGTTAGGTTATTGGCTCTCATAATATCCTCCTTTTCGGAATTCGTGTTTAAACTAAGGCTGCATTTTTTTCAATAGTTTCTTGGATTTTGTTTTGTACATAAGCTCCAATATGTTTTTTCTCTTCCGCAGATAAGTCTTTTGGATAGATAGGAGTACCATATTCAATGACCACATGAACTTTTTTGATTCGAGGAAACTGGTCTTCAAAAATCGCAGAAGTATGGTTCATAGATATGGGAATAATTGCACAATTTGTTTTGGTTGCAATTTTAAATGCCCCTTCTTTAAATGGGAGCATACTTAATTCCTCACCCTTATTTCTCGTACCCTCAGGGAAAATACAGATGGAAATTCCTTGTTTGATGTATTCAATGGCTTGAAGGATTGTTTTAAGTCCTTCTTTTGGGTTCTCACGATCTAGGAATAAACAATATACAAAACGCATCCAAGTAGAAAGCAAAGGAATACGCTCCATTTCTTTTTTGGCAATATATCCAGTTAGTCGTTTGCAGCGAGAGTAAGTAAGTAAAATATCAAAGAAGCTTCGATGGTTACCAATAAATAAAACAGGTTCATCAGGGATGTTTTCTTCTCCAATTACTGTAGTGCGAACACCAGTAATTTTTAAAATGACTTTAAAGCCCCATTGTACAATGCGAAGAGAACTATAATCTCGTAATTTCGGATTCCATTTTCCAATAATCCATTCAACAAGAAAAACAGGAATGGATAAAATTAAAAAGGAAATCAAAAAGACTGCTACACAAATAAATCTAAACATAAAGAATCATCCTCTTTTCTTTTTCAAAAATTCGTTCTAATTATACTAAACGAGGCTATAAAAGACAAGCATTGTGCAGATTTCATAGATAAAAACAATATTTTTTTATTCTTTTATGCATGTCAGAGCTTTTTTTACCATACCATGAAGAAGAGATTCTCTGTGTGGAGCAGGGTGTATGAAAAAGAGGTGCATTATTTTTGTAATTTCAGTCTGGATTTTGACTGGCTGCATTCAAACGGTACATCCATCAGATAAAGTAAGAGAACTTTCATTTATCGTTTTGGAGGAACGGGAAATTCCGTTGGAGCTGAAGGCGCAAATAGAGAAAGAAAAAACAAAGCCCTTCATGCTAACGTATGCAGATAAAGGCAAATTATATATTGCCAGAGGATACGGAATGCAGGATAAAACGGGATACAGTGTGGAGGTAACATCATTATATGAAACGACTACGGCAGTAGTGATAGAAACTCATTTTGCTGGACCAGAAAAAAACGAAAAGACAGAAGATACAGCTACATATCCATTTGTAGTTGTGGAATTGGAAGAGGTAGGAAAAGAAGTGATATTTCAATAAGAGGAGGAGCATATGGAACTGATTCAAAAAGCAATACGTTATCAGCAAGAAGGGAGAAGAACATTTGATCAATTTTACATTGATGAGGAATACAATGTTCCAGATTCTAAAGAGGATATACAGGAGATTGTATATGGTAAGGGAAACATAAAGATTGAAGATATGAAGCTTATGGAAAATTACGTACGTATTTCAGGAAAGCTTTATTTTCAAATTTTATATATGACGGCCCAAAGTGATTCTACTGCGTCTGTTTTGGAAGGAAAGATTCCTTTTGAAGAAATGGTCTATACGGATAGTCAGCAAAATGAGCAATATTTTATACAAAATACAAGAATTGAATTTGGAGCCAATTTGGTTCATTCACGAAAAGTCAGCATACGTACAATGGTAGAATTAGAATTGGGGCGTGAACAGCTTAGAGAAGAGAATACAACGGTAGATTTAGAGTGTGAACAATCCATTTTTAAAAAGATGCGTACTGTAAATTTATTGAAATTACATACCTCTAAAAATGATACCTATCGAATAAAAGAGGAATTGACGCTTTCTGGAACGAAAGAGAGTATCGGTCAAATTTTGTTGACAAATGTAACAAGTCGTAAGCTAGAAATAAGAACGAGTACAGATGCATTGCTGCTTAGGGGAGAATTGTCTGTATTTTGCATGTATTTATCAGAAGAAGGGAAAGCTGATTGGATAGAACAGAATCTGCCTTATGAAGGAAGAGTGGAATGTTCTGGTGCAGAAGATGAGATGTATTATCACATCCACAGTTCGCTAGAGGATGCGGTAATTGATGTACGAATGGACGAAGATGGCGAAATGAGAATACTGGGGATAGAGGGAACCCTATGTCTTAGAATCCATTTATACGAGGAAGAGGAAATGGAGTTATTGGAGGATATGTATTCTTTGGAGAAGAAGGTAGACTTTACAACAAGAGAAGCAATTTATGAGGAATTGGAGCTTCAAAAGTATTCCAAACATAAGGTTATGGAAAGTTTAGCTTTGCCTGAACTGAAGGAGGATGTTCTGCAAATTTGTTATAGTGATGGAAGTGTTCAGGTAGAACGTACGGAAATTCGTGATAAAAATCATCCAGAGGGAAGTGGCATTTTTATAGAAGGAATCCTACATGTTACCTTTTTATATCTTAAATCAGATGACCAAATGCCATTTGGAAGTTGGCAGGGCATGATTCCATTTTCTTATGTAATCGATTGCCCACAAATGTCTGAAGAAATGCAATATCAGTTATCGTATCATGTAGAACAGTTGTCTATTACAATGACAGGAAGTGAATCTGTGGATGTGAAGGCAATTGTTGCATTTGATTTATTCTTAAGAAAAGCAATTAAAATGCAAGTGATTACCGAAGTTTCCTTGTCTGAAATTCCAACAAAGGAATTGGAGAAAAGACCAGGAATTGTAGGATATATTGTGAAGTCAGGGGATGATTTGTGGAGTTTGGCAAAGCGTTATATGACAACAGAAGATAGGATGAAAGAAATGAATCATTTAGAAACAGAAATACTTAAGCCAGGAGAAAAACTTATTATCAGCCGTTGATTTTTATAAAAGAAGTGGATATACTATAAATAAAATGTATACAAGATACAGGCGGAGGACATAGGATGAAACAGATTGAACTAAAGGCACTTGCTAAGATTAATCTGGGGTTAGACGTACTGGGAAAGCGTGAAAATGGATACCACGATGTACGGATGATTATGCAATCTATATACCTATATGATGATGTGACAATTCAAAGAAAAGATACACAAGGAATTGAGGTAGAAACAAATTTGCATTTTCTTCCTACAGATAAAAATAATATTGCATATAAAGCGGCTAAGTTGTTAATGGAAGAATTTCATTTGCCAGGAGGCGTTCGTATTTTATTGAATAAACGAATTCCAGTGGCGGCGGGAATGGCTGGTGGAAGTTCCAATGCAGCAGCTGTTCTTTTTGGAATGAACAAGATGTTTCGCTTAGGATTAAGTCAGGAAGAGTTGATGGAGCGGGGTGTGCAGTTAGGAGCAGATGTTCCGTATTGTATTATGAGAGGAACAGTGTTGGCAGAAGGTATTGGAGAAGAGCTGACGGTACTGCCATCCATGCCTCCATGTGTAGTTTTAATAGCAAAACCACCAATCAGTGTTTCCACACGTGTAGTATATGAAGCGTTGGATTCAAAAGAGATTGTAACACATCCAGATATTGATGGTCTTATTGATGGTTTAGAGAAAGGGTCGTTACAAGAAATTGCAAAGTATATGGGCAATGTACTAGAAGATGTTACGATTCCGCTACATCCTGTAATTGAAAATATAAAAAGAGAAATGAAGCAGGCTGGAGCCTTGAATGCAATGATGAGTGGAAGTGGTCCTACTGTGTTTGGATTATTTGAAAATCGAAAGGCTGCACGGAAAGCACAGGAGAGAATACGCAGAAAAGGTCTAGCCAAGCAGGTGTATATAACGAATGTACACAACGCAAGGAGGACAGAAGATGGAACCAAAATTTGAAGTGACGATGGATGAATATCTTCCCTTACGAGATGTTGTTTTTAAGACATTACGTCAGGCGATTTTGCGTGGGGAGTTAAAGCCAGGTGAAAGACTTATGGAAATCAAGTTGGCAAACAAGCTTGGAGTGAGTCGAACTCCAATACGTGAAGCAATCCGTAAGTTGGAGTTAGAAGGCTTGGTACTAATGGTGCCAAGAAAAGGTGCAGAAGTTGCTGATATTACAGAAAAGAGCTTAAATGATGTCTTGGAAGTTAGAAAAGCACTAGAAGAGTTAGCTGTTCAGTTGGCATGCGAGCGAATGTCAAAAGAAGCATTTGAAGAATTAAAGCAAGCTGCAGAAAGATTTAAAGAAATTTTAGATAATGATGATGTCACTAAAATTGCAGAAGCAGATGTTGCCTTTCACGATATCATCTGTCAGGCGACAGAAAACCAAAAATTAATTCAGCTTGTAAATAACTTTCGTGAGCAAATGTATCGTTATAGGGTGGAATATTTAAAGAAGAAAGAGTGTTACCCACAACTGTTGGAGGAACACCAGGCGATTATTCGGGCAATCGAGCAGGGAAACAAAGAAGTTGCATCTCAACTTATGGGAGAGCATATCGAAAATCAAGTAACAGCTGTTACAAGCTCGTTGAGAGATAGTCAATCGGGGACGTAGTAAAATTCAATTTTACTACGTCCCCGATTGAATAAATTTACATTTTTTGGACATCCTCTTTACATGAAAATTGATTTGGAGGATTACATAAATGAAAGTGAATATGAAAACAATATGGAAATCGACAGGATGGGAGAAGCGAGTTATCTTTTTATTATCTCTATTATGTGCTGGCATTCTTACAGGAATTCTAAGCTGGCGTATGGATGTTGTAACAAGTAAGCGTCTACAAGAGCATTTGGCAGATGAGGTATTGAGATTTCATGTTTTGGCAAATAGTGATAGTGATGAAGATCAAAACCTCAAGCTTCAGGTTAGGGATGCTGTCCTTCAATATTTATCAGAGGTTATGCCACAAGATTCAGACGTAGAAGAGGTAAAGATGTGGGCGAGGGAGCATACTAGGGAAATTGAGGAAGTTAGTATGCAAGTGATAGAGAATAGTCATTTTGACTATCCTGTAAATGCCGCAGTGACTACAGCGTATTTTCCAGAAAAAACGTATGGAGAGGTTGTATTTCCAGCTGGAAATTATGAAGCCCTGCGGATTGAGATTGGTGCAGCGAAGGGACATAATTGGTGGTGTGTGCTTTATCCATCAGTATGTATTCAAGATGCAACCAATGCAGTTTTTCCAGATGGAAGTAAGGAAAAATTGAGCCATGTTTTGACAGAAGAGGAATATTCACAAGTAACAGCTACTTCAGAATTTAAAGTGAAGTTTTATTTTTGGGAGAAGTGGAAGTAGAAGGAGATACAAGTAGTATGACAGAATTTTTAGTACGACACTTTGTGAAAGATTCTCAAGCAGTAGAGCGAGCAGAAGTTCGAACAGCATATGGAATTTTAGCAAGTATTGTTGGAATTGTGTGCAATGTGTTTTTATT